>JBBRIY010000088.1:0-9167 GCA_038220215.1 Propionibacteriales bacterium | reverse complement strand
CATCTGGGCCTGCTGGAACGGCGTCATCCGTCCGGCCGGCGTGAGCATGAACACCCGGACGCGCTGCAGCCCGCGCATCGCGTACTCCGCGGCCGACCCGGTGTCGCCGCTGGTGGCGCCAAGGATGGTCAGCTCGCTGCCGCGCCGTTCCAGCTCGTACTCGAACAGCTGGCCGAGCAACTGCATCGCCAGGTCCTTGAAGGCAGCCGTCGGGCCGCCGGAGAGGTGCGCGAGCCACAGGCCACCCTCGATCTCGGTGACAGGCACGATCTCGGGCGAGCTGAAGAGGTCCGCGGTGTAGGCCCGCTCGCAGATGCCGCGCAGGTCGGCCTCGGCGATGTCGTCGATGAACAGGCTGAGCACGGCGTACGCCAGTCCGGCATATCCCTCCGACTCCAGCACACTGCGCCACCGCGCCAGCTCACCGGCGTCCACCCGAGGGTAGGACGCGGGCAGGAAGAGGCCGCCGTCGGGGGCAAGGCCCTCCAGCAGGATGTCGCAGAAGCCAAGGCCGGGGACGCCGGGCTCACCGCGGGTTGACAGGTAACGCACGGCACGAACCTTACGTGAAACGCCCTCGCGTTCGCCCCGGGCCTGTCCATCCCCTGACAAGGCTGGACCTTCACCTCAGACACGCTCCGCGACACTCCGGCCCGGGTTGCATTGAACCAAGCCGGACTTGGATCATTGCAGGGTGCTCGATCCTGCCGCTCGTCCGTTCAACCAGCTGGCCGGTAACGAGCTGACCAGGCAGGCAACCGAAATCCTGACACAGGCACAGAACCTGGCTGATCAACTCCGCACCGAGGCCCAGGCTGAGGCCGATGCGTTGCGCGCCGAAACGGCGAAGAACCGAGCGCTGAACGACCAGCTGGCCCGGGAGGTCGCCGAGCGCCAGGCCACGATCGATGCCGCCGTCGCTGCGGCGAAGGCCCGCCTCGACGAGGCCCGGCAGGACGCGATGACGCTACTCGGGGACGCCACCGAGCAGGCCAACCTGATCACCCAGACCGCCGAGTCGACGGCAGCGGAGGTTGTCGCCAGCGCCCGCGCCGAGGCCGAGGCCATCCTGCACGACGGACGGGTGAAGGCCGCCACCATGCTGAACACCGCCAAGCGCACCGATGACGAGGTGCGCCAGCGCCTGGACGCCCGCGTCGCAGCCGTGGACGCGGAACTGTCCGACCGGCGCTCGGCCACCGAGTCCGAGGAGGCCCGCCGCCGCGAGCTGCTCGAAGCCGAGCTGTCCGCGCTGCGCGGCCACGTCACCGACGAGCTGGCCCGCCTTCAGGCCGAGCAGGAGGCCGAGCACACCCGCCTTGCCGTAGCGCTCGCCGCAGACCGCGAGAAGTTCGACACCGAGTCCGAGCGGGCAAGGGCCGAGGCCCAGGCCGAGCGGGACGCGCTCGAGGCCGACACGCAGGCTCGGGCCGACGAGCAGCTGGCTGCGGCCGCAGCGCACGTCGCCTGGACCGAGCACGCCATGGCAGAACTGCGCGCCAGCGCCGAGGCCGAGGCGGAGGCCATCACCCGCCAGAAGCACAACGAGCTCGCCGAACACGCCCGCGGCGTCCGCGAGCAGGCGCAACTCGCGCTGACCACGACCGCCCACCGCAACCAGGCCTTGTTGTCGGAGTCGACAGCCATTGCCGAAGACCTGCAGGCCCGGGCCAAAGCCCTCCTCGAAGCAGCCGAACGGGATGCGGTCAACACCAGCACGCAGGCGCGGGAGGAAGCCGATCGACTGCTCGCGCACACACGCTCCGAGGCCCAGGCCCAGGTCGGACGCGCCGAGCGCCGCCTCGCCGAGGCCGAGGCCGGGGCCAAGATGATCCGCGAGCGCACCGCAGCCGACCTGGAGAAGCTCCAGCGCGACACCTATGAGAAGTCGCGGGCGTCGCGGGAAGAGGCCGTCGCCCTCCTTACCCAGGCCCGCGAGGAAGCTGACGCTGTTCGTGCCGACGCGCGCGCCCTGATGGACCGTGCCCGCACCGAAGTTGCCACCCTCGCCCGACGTCGCGATGACATCAACGCCCAGCTCGGGCACCTTTCAGGGGTGATCGAGGCGCTCGCCGTCTCCGAACGCCCGGCACCCTTTACCAATCAGGAAACGGAAGAGGAATCATGACCCAGCAGAACGCCGCTTTTCGGACGGTGATGCGCGGCTACGAACCCGGCGAGGTCGACCGTGCGATCGCGGAATTGCGGAAGTCCCTCGACCAGTCGCGTGCAGAAGGCGGCGACAACTCGGTGGCCCTGACCAAGCTGCGTTCGCAGGTCGCCCAGCTCGAGCAGCAGGCCAATGCCTACCGGCTGCGCCTTGCCACCCTGGAGCAGGAGCAGAAGGACTTTACGGCCGTCCCGAGCTATGCCGACCTCGGCGCCCGCATCGGGAAGATGCTGAAGCTCGCAGAGGACGAGGCCAAGGAGCTGGTCGCGAAGGCCAAGGCCGAGGCGGAGAAGCTCGTCACCGAGGCGCAGGCGGCGGCCGACGCCACCCGCGGCGCTGCCGACCGCTACTCCGCGGACGTCACCAGCAAGACCGACGCGGAGTCGACGCACATCCTCGAGGCCGCCAAGCGCCAGTCCGACGAGATCCTCGACTACGCCGACCGCGAGGCCATGGCCCGTCGCGAGGAAGCGGAAGCCGTCTACGAACACCAGCGCGCCCGCGCCGCTGCCGCCGCAGCCGACTTCGAGAAGACCCTCGCTGAGCGCAGGGACAGGGCAGCGGAGGAGTTCGCGGTCCAGATGCAGGTGAACGAGCAGGCGATCGTCCGCGCGCAGGAGCGTCAGGCTTCCCTGGACGCCGAGGCCGACCGCACGCTGGCCGAGGCCAAGGCGCAGGCCGACCTGAACCTCAAGAATGCCCGCGATGAAGCCGGTCACCACGTCGATTCCGCCCGTCTCACCGCGGAGAAGATCCGCCGCGAGTCCGAGCGCGAATTGCAGGCAGCAACGGCCCGCCGTGACGCGATCACCGCGCAGCTGACCAACGTCCGCCAGATGCTGGCAACCCTCGGCGGGGTGTCGATCGTCAACCCGCTGGCCGACCCCGAGGAAGCCAAGCCCGAGGCTGCCGCTAAGCAGGAGCACAAGGACTCCGAGGTCCACGAGGTCGAGGACACCACAACGGATGAGGCCGAGGCCGCAGAGGAGATCGACATCGAGGGCGACCTCGAAGATGCCGAGCCGACGGTCGTCGTAGAGGAGAGCAACGCGTGAAGTTCCGCTATCTCGGTAACTCCGGGCTGAAGGTCTCGGAGATCTGCTACGGCAACTGGCTGACCCACGGGTCGCAGGTGGAGAACGAAACGGCCACCCGATGCGTCCGCGCTGCCCTCGATGAGGGGATCACCAGCTTCGACACCGCAGACGTCTACGCCAACACGATCGCGGAGAAGGTGCTCGGGGACGCCCTGAAGGGCGAGCGCCGTGAGTCCCTGGAGATCTTCACGAAGGTGTTCTGGCCCACCGGTCCGGGCGGACCCAACGACTCCGGCCTGTCGCGCAAGCACATCCTTGAGTCGATCAACGGCTCGCTGAAGCGGCTCAAGACCGACTACGTCGACCTGTACCAGGCTCACCGCTACGACCACGAGACGCCGCTGGAGGAGACCATGCAGGCCTTCGCCGACGTCGTCCGGCAGGGCAAGGCACTCTACATCGGCGTCAGCGAGTGGGACGCGGCACAGATCCGGGCCGGCCACGCCCTGGCCGGTGAGCTCGGCTTCCAGCTCGTCTCGAACCAGCCGCAGTACTCGGCCCTCTACCGCGTCATCGAGGAGTGGGTCGTGCCGACGTCCGCAGAACTGGGTGTGTCCCAGATCTGCTGGTCACCGGTTGCCCAGGGCGTGCTCACCGGCAAATACCTGCCCGGTGAGGCGGCTCCCAAGAGCTCCCGCGCCACCGACGAAAAGGGCGGCTCCCGGATGATCCAGCGGCTGATGGGCGAGGAGGTGCTGGTGGCCGTGCAACGGCTGCGTCCGATCGCAGAAGAGCTCGAACTCACCATGGCCCAGCTCGCCGTCGCCTGGGTGCTGCAGAACCTGAACGTGGCCTGCGCGATCATCGGGGCGTCCAAGCCCCGCCAGATCAAGGAGAACGTCGCGGCGTCCGGGGTGGTGCTGAGCCCGGAGGTGCTGGGACGGATCGACGACGCCCTCGGCGATGTCGTGGTGCGCAACCCGATGCTGACGGCCGAGAACAGCCCCAAGGGCCGACCCTGAGCACGTTCAGTGACGCGCTGGCGGTGCGTCCGGACCTCGAACTGCACGGCCTCGTCGTTTTGCACGACGGCAGCCCTGTCCTCGAGGAGTACTCGGCGCCGTACGTCGCGGACGATCGTTGCCTGGTCTATTCGGCCAGCAAGACGTTCACGGCTTCGGCGATTGCGCTGGCGGTCGGCGAGGGCCTGCTGGCGCTCGACGACCGGATCGTCGACCTGCTTCCTGAGGCATGGGGAATGCTGGCTGAGCATGACGATGCCGTGGCGCACCTGACCGTGCACCACGTGCTGTCGATGTCGACCGGCCACGACGCCGACGTGCTGGAACGTTTCGATCCCGCCGCACCCCAGGACTGGGCCCGGAACTTTCTCTCCACGCCGCCGCAGGCACCGGTCGGGTCGCGCCACGTGTACAACAACGGCGCGTCCTGGCTGCTCGGCGAACTGATCCGGCAGCGCAGCGGCGAGGACCTGCTCGACTACCTGCGTCCGCGCCTGCTGGCACCGCTCGGTATCGACGCGACCTGGGATCGCGACGACCTCGGTCGCTGCCTCGGCTGGTCGGGGATCCATGTCCGCACGCGCGACCTCGCCGCGATGGGCGAGCTGTACCGCTGCGACGGGGTCTGGCAGGGCCAGCGGCTGCTGCCCGAGGGCTGGGTGGCGCGTGCCACCACGGCCCAGATTCCCACCGACGAGCCCAACCCCGACTGGCTCTTCGGCTACGGCTACCAGCTGTGGCTTGGCCGAGAGGGCTACCGGCTGGACGGCGCCTACGGCCAGTTCTCGCTGGTCCTGCCCGAGCGCGGCCTGGTCATCGCTATCACCTCTGCGCAGTCCAGCTCGCAACCGCTCCTCGACCTCGTCTGGGACGTGCTCCTGCCGGAACTCGACGCCCAAACGCTCCCTGAGCCTGACGAAGGGCGCGCCGCCACGCACCTCGCCGTCCCGGCAGACACCGGCCTCGCCACTGTGTGGGCGACCTCGGGCCCGGCCCGGGTGGACGCGACCCTGGTCGCCTCGCCGGACGAGCAGGCCAACCTGCCCGACCTCACCGACGCCGGCGCCCACCGTGACGACCACGGCTTCACGATCGGCTTCACCACCAATGGGCAGACGGTCGAGCTGACCGCCGGCAGCGGCAGCTGGCTGCGCCAGCACGTGCAACTCGGCGACGCCGCGATCCCGGTGGCCGCTGCGGCCGGCAGCGACGCGGACGGTGCCCTCGACATCCGGCTGGTGTTCACCGACACCCCGCACACGCTGTACCTGAGCATCGCCGGCGACACCGCCAGCATGGCGTGGGGGACGACCCCGCTACAGGGCGGCGACCTCGCCCGCCTCGTCGCTCGCTGACGCCACAACAGTGAGTCGTGGCGGCACGGCGGCCGCCAACCCAGCCGGAGCCGGCGGGGGCTCGGAGGCCAGCGCGTACTCGGCTGCCTCGATCGCCCCGTACTCCCGGCCCCTGGCAACCGCAGCGTCCAGCCGGACGGTGTTCTCCGGCGTCCGCAGCTGCTCCAGGTAGTCTTCGTGGAACACGAACTCCGGCACGTCGTACATGCCCACCCCGTGACGGATTGACGCGGCCGCGCCGGCCAGCAACCCGGCCCGGTCGACGTCACCGTGTAGCGCTGCGATCGCGCACAGGCCCTCGAGGGTGTACGCGATGCCCTCATCGTGGTGCAGTCCGATGGAAACCAGCAGGCCGCTGTGGAACACGAGACGGGCCTCCTCCACCTGGCTGGAAGCCAGCAGCTCCCTCCCGAGGTGATGCGTGGCAATCGTCGAACCGAACCTGTCCCCGCCGGTGACAGCGGCCTCGCTCGCCTGGCGGAACAGTGCCAGCGCCGCGCCTGGGTGTTGTCGCAAGTGTTCGATGCGACCCATAGCGACCAGTGACAACGCCTCTCCCCAGACGGAGCCGGAGGCGCGGAAGCGCTCCGCGCCCGTCCGCAGCCGCTCGGTAGGGACGTCGAAGTTGCGATCACCGCTCTGCACCTGGGCGAGCCCGGCAGCCGAGGTTGCCATGGCCACGCCCAGGTCATCCCCGGCGCGGTCGAAGGGCTCGGCAAGGTCGGCAAGCTCCTGCGCGATCGTCGGAGGCGGGTTGTCCCACATCTGCCGCCACAGCACGTAGAAGCGCGCGACCGCTCGCTGGTGATCGGTGAGCTGCTCGCCGCCGCGGGCGAGCACCTCTCCCATCCAGGCACTCACCTCGCCGAAGTAGGCGCCCACCCACCAGTAGAGGAGTAGCCGCCAGGCGACGTCGGTGGCAGTGGCGAAGTCGCCGATGTCGACGAGGTGGCGGACAGCCGCACGCAGGTTGGCGCGTTCGAGGCTCAGCCGGGCAAGGGCAGCCATCTGGCCTGGGCCGCGCAGCCCCGGCGCCTCGCGTCTGGCCATCTCGGAGTAGAACCTGGCGTGCGCGTCCCGCATACCTCCGCCGAGGGCCAGCCTTAGCGTCGAGGGCTTGCCCCCCGGGTGGAGCCCTCGACATCAAGGCTGGCCCTCGGCGAGAGGGGTGGGTCGGAATCGGTGGCAGGGCTGCCACCTGCTGGCCTGCGGGAGCCCGGCCTATGGTGAGCCATGACCCAGCCGAGCGTTGATCAGCCCGCCATCGAACTCCTGCCCGACGCCGACTTCCACAAGGTGCTCTGCGTTGTCGCCCACCCCGACGACGTGGAGTACGGCACGTCGGCGGCGATCGCGAAGTGGACTGCCGCCGGCGTCGAGGTGGCCTACCTGCTCCTCACGGCAGGGGAGGCCGGAATGCAGCGTCCGCCGGAGGAGACCCGCGCGCTGCGGGCAGGCGAGCAGCGTGCGGCCTGTGACGCGGTCGGCGTGAAGGACCTGACCATGCTCGACCACCCGGACGGGATGCTGGTCTACTCCCTCGACCTGCGACGCGACATCGCCCGGAAGATCCGCCAGTTCACGCCTGACGTGGTGATCAGCGGCTCCTGGGAAGTGGAGTTCGTCGCCGGGTTGAACCAGGCAGACCACAGGGCCGCAGGCCTCGCCTGCATCGACGCAGTGCGCGACGCGGACAACACCTGGGTGTTCCCCGAGCTGGCAGCAACCGAGGGCCTGCCGAAGTGGGGCACGACCTGGCTGCTGGTCTCCGGCGACAGCCGTCCGACGCATGGTGTCGACGTGTCCGGGGAGCCCCTGGAGCGCGGTATCGCCTCACTCGAGGCGCACGGCGGCTACCTGGGTGACCTGCCGGGCCACCCCACCCCGCGTGCCCTGATCGGCGGCATCACCGCTGCCCAGGGCAAGGCGATCGGCGTACCCAATGCCGTGCTCTTCCGCGCCTACAACCTGCGCGGCGGGCCGCCGATGCCACCCCCGCAAACTGACGGGGACGGTTCCTGACGAGGTCCGGACCGGAATGGGGACGGTTCCAACTCGGTCCGGACCCAGACGGGGACGGTTCCAAACCCGGTCCAGCGGGGCGGGTGGACCGAGTTTGGAACCGTCCCCAACTTGGTCCGGGGTCAGTCGGTGGCGTAGCGGCGGACGAAGTTCGAGAGCACCAGGTGCTGCTGGCCGGTGACGCCGCTGGCGTAGGCCATGGCGACCAGGTCTTCGAGCTCTGCGGGGTCGAAGTAGCCGGCGTGCTGGTAGATCCGCATGCGGGCGGTGAGGTCATCGGCGTCCAGTTCGGGATGAAACTGGGTGACGTAGACGTTGGCGCCGACCCGGTACATCTGGACGGGGCAGAGGCGGCCGGTTGCGAGCATCGTCACGCCCGGCGGGATGCCGTTGCACGCCTCCTTGTGGCCGACGAATGCCTGGAACCGCTCGTCGATGCCGGCCAGCAGGGGATCGGCGACCCCGTCCGGCGTGAGTGAGATCTCGACGGCCCCGACCGCCTCGCCGTGGGTGCGGTCCACCGTCCCGCCGAGGTGGGTGGTGACGGCGCCGACGCCGTAGCACATGCCGAGGAACGGGAAGTCGGTGTCGATGATCAGGTCGACCAGGGCGAGCAGGTCGGCCTCGACGCGTTGCTGCAGGGCGGTCTTCTGCGAGTCGGAGATGTTGAACGAGCTACCGCCAAGGATCACTCCCGAGTAGTCGGCCAGGTCGATCGGCGGCAGCGGACGCGATTCCACCCGCACATGCTCGAGGTCGTCGTCGGCGAGCCCGGAGTGACGCAGCACGGAGCGGTACTCGGCCAGGGCGGCCTCGTCGTGGTCACGGGTGGCCAGCAGCAGGAAGGGCTTCACGGCGCACACATTACGGTGCGAACGGTGATTCCTTGCCGGTCTCGGCGAGCAGGAGTCTCAACGCCTGCTCGGGCCCGCCGGCGACACGCTGGCGTTGGTAGCTGGCGCCCTTCTGCGCGAGGGTCGCAGCAAAGGCCAGTTCTGCCTCGCAGCCCAGGTCGCGGGAGATGGGCGCCAGCCGCTCCAGCCACTGCGCAAGACCTTCCCGCAGCGGTACCTGCCGCCGGGCGGGGTTCGGCGTGATCACCGAGGCGTCCATGCCGTAGCGGGCGGCCCGCCACTTGTTCTCCCGCACCAGCCACGGCGACAGCGACTCATACGTCTGGTCGTGGGTGTAGCTGCGGGAGACGTATTCGGCGAAGCACTGGGTGAGCGCCGCGATGCAGCCCAGCTCGGCGAAGGTGGGCATCGAATCGGCCGTCCGGTTCTCCACCGTGCCGAACTTCGGGGACGGACGGACGTCCCAGCGGACCTCGGACGGGGTGCTGATCATGCCGGAGTCGAAGAGCTCCTCGGCGTACTCCTCGAACTCCGACCACTTCCGCATCCGGTAGGGCAGCCCGTTGGTCGACAGCTGCTGGAACAGCATGGTGCGCTGCGAGGCGTAGCCGGAATCCTCGCCCTCCCAGAACGGGGACGCACAGCTGAGCGCCAGCAGGTAGGGGTAAAAGCGCGCGAGGCCGTTGGTGATCGGCAGCGCCTTGTTG
>JBBRIY010000087.1:0-9198 GCA_038220215.1 Propionibacteriales bacterium | reverse complement strand
ATGATGTTGATCTGGTGGTCGTGCCAGAAACAGGTGGTGGCAGCGGAGGTGATGGTGATGCCCCGCTCCTGCTCCTGCTCCATCCAGTCCATCGTCGCGGCACCGTCGTGCACCTCGCCGATCTTGTAGTTGATGCCGGTGTAGTACAGGATCCGCTCAGTGGTGGTGGTCTTGCCGGCGTCAATGTGAGCCATGATGCCGATGTTGCGGACCCGTCCCAGGTCCGTCTTCAAATCAATGGCCACGAGGGCTCAACCTTCTATCTGTGTGTGCGGTCCAACTGTTTCAGGGCACTGCATTTTCAGGGCACTGTATTTTCAGGGCACAGGGCACGGCGGTGAGGCCGTGCCCTGCATTGGGTTCAAGAGTTGGTAGCGGTCACCAACGGTAGTGAGCGAAGGCGCGGTTGGCCTCTGCCATCTTGTGCGTGTCCTCGCGGCGCTTCACGGAGGCGCCGAGGCCGTTGGAGGCATCGAGGAGCTCGTTCATCAGGCGCTCGGTCATCGTCTTCTCGCGACGAAGGCGGGAGAAGCTGACCAGCCAGCGCAGCGCGAGGGTGTTGGCCCGGACGGGCTTGACCTCGATCGGCACCTGGTAGGTCGCGCCACCGACGCGGCGGCTCTTCACCTCGAGAGCGGGGCGGATGTTGTCCAGAGCCTTCTTCAAGGTCTGGACGGGATCGATGCCGGTCTTGGCCCTGGTGCCCTCGAGCGCGTCGTAGACGATGCTCTGAGCGGTGGTCTTCTTGCCGTCCAGCAAGATCTTGCTGACCAGCTGGGAGACCAGCGGGGAACCATAGACCGGATCCATGACGATCGGACGCTTCGGGGCGGGACCCTTGCGAGGCATTACTTCTCCTTCTTCGCGCCGTAGCGGCTACGCGCCTGCTTGCGGTTCTTGACGCCCTGGGTGTCCAGGGAACCGCGGATGATCTTGTAACGAACGCCCGGGAGGTCCTTCACGCGACCGCCGCGGACGAGCACCATCGAGTGCTCCTGCAGGTTGTGGCCAACGCCGGGGATGTAGGCAGTGACCTCCACGCCGGAGGAGAGCCGGACGCGTGCGACCTTGCGCAACGCCGAGTTCGGCTTCTTCGGGGTGGTGGTGTACACCCGCGTGCACACGCCGCGGCGCTGGGGCGAACCCTTGAGCGCAGGGGTGTTGGTCTTGTTGACCTTGTCAGTGCGGCCCTTGCGGACCAACTGCTGGATAGTGGGCACCGGCTGGTATCTCTTTCCGTGAGGCTTCTGGTAGCGCGCACCGCGCGCCACCAGCCTCACCTCGCAGCTCAGCACTGCTGAGCAGAGCGAAGGAACGGGGCCGGACGCGGCGCACGCACGCATGGTTCGGTCGCCCGAACACACAACGGTTAAGGCTACTTGATGCTCCCGCGACCGTCAAAATGGCCCGACTCGAGAGGCTTTACACCCTTCCGCCCCGCTGGCGTCAAGGGGATAATGTACTTACATTTCCGCGGATCGAGCTCCCGGTCCGCGAGGTCTCACGGAAGAGGCTGCCATGCGGGAACTGCTCGAAACCACCCGTTTCACCGTCAGCGTCGACGGCAGCGAGGTCCAGGTGGACTCCGACCTCACGATCCTCAGCGCACTGAAGAAGGAGGGTATCGACGTTCCGTCCCTGTGCAACGACGTTCGGCTCGAGCGGGCAGGGGGCAACTGCGGCCTGTGCGTCGTCGAGGTCGGAGAGGACCGCCGCGAGGTGCAGTCCTGCATCACGCCGGTGCGCCCCGGCATGCTGATCCACACCCGGTCAGACGCGATCGAGGCGTACCGGAGGGTGCGCGTCGAACAGCTTCTCTGCGACCACAACGCCGACTGCGAGCCCCCCTGCCAGCAGACCTGCCCCGCCCACATCGACATCCAGCGCTACCTCGCGCTGGTCACCGACGGGAACTTCGAGGCTGCCGTCCGGGTGATCAAGGACCGCAACCCCTTCCCTTCCGCCTGTGGACGGGTCTGCCCCCACACCTGCGAGGCGCAGTGCCGGCGCACCCTCGTTGACGCACCGGTTGCGATCAACAATGTGAAGCGGTTCGCAGCCGACTGGGACCTGGCTCGGGAGCAGCCGTGGGTCCCGTCTGTCGGCGAGCGCACGGGCAAGAGCATCGCGATCGTCGGAGCCGGCCCCTCCGGCCTCAGCGCGGGGTTCTACGCGGCCCTCGCCGGGCACGAGGTGACGGTCTTCGAGCGTCAACCCCGGCCCGGCGGCATGATGCGCTACGGCATTCCGGAGTATCGCCTGCCCAAGGCGACCCTCGACGCGGAGATCGCGACGATCACGTCCCTCGGGGTGAGGATCGTCTGCGGGAAGTCCCTGGGCACCCACCTGCGGCTGCAGGACCTCCAGCAGGACTTCGACGCGGTCTACCTTGCGATCGGCTCGTGGACACCCACCCCGATGGGGCTGGAGGGGGAGAACTCCGACGGTGTCTGGACCGGCATCCGGTACCTCGAGCACGTCACCAAGGGCACCGATCCCGACCCCGGCCGCGTGGTTGTCGTTGTCGGTGGGGGCAACACCGCCATCGACTGCGCCCGGACCGCGCTGCGTCGCGGCGCCGAGCGCGTCGTGCTGCTGTACCGCCGCACCCGTGACGAGATGCCGGCAGAGGCCAACGAGGTGGCAGACGCCGAGGCGGAAGGGGTCGAGCTCCACTTCCTCGCCGCGCCAACGGCGATCCATCGCGGCCCGGACGGGTTGACGCTCCACTGCCTGCAGATGACCCTCGGCGAGCTCGACCGCTCAGGGCGGCGCCGCCCGATCGCGGTCGAGGGCAGCGACTTCGAACTGGCCGCATCGCTGATCATCGGGGCGATCGGCCAGAGCACCAACACCCAGTTCCTGTACAACGACCTTCCCGTGCGGCTGAACAACTGGGGTGACGTCGACATCGACGGCTCCACCATGCAGGCCTCCGAATCCAAGGTCTTCGCAGGCGGCGACTGCGTGACCGGCCCGGCAACCGTGATCGAGGCGGTCGCCGCCGGACGCCGGGCAGCCTGGGCCATGGACCAGTTCGTCACCCGGGGCTACGTGCGCGGCGAGCCGGCGACCTACAACTGCAGCCGCGGCTCGCTCGAGGACCTGCCACGCGACGAGTTCTCTGCACGGCCGAAGCTCAACCGCACCCCCATGCCCACCCGTCCAGCCGCCGAGCGGGTCAACGACTTCGCACAGGTCGACACCGGCTACTCCGCAGCAGAGGCGCGGGCAGAAGCTGCCCGCTGCATGCGGTGCGGCTGCAAGGCCCGGTTCGTCTGCGAGCTGCGCAAGGTCGCGACCAAGCAACTGGTCACCTACCGTGAGCCACTGCACACACGCCCGCGGCTGCCGATCGTCCGCGACCATCCCTTCATCATCCGCGACCACAACAAGTGCATCTCCTGTGGCCGGTGTGTTGCAGCGTGCTCGGAGCTCGAAGGCCCTGGCGTGCTCGCCTACCAGTTCCGTAGTGGACACCTCACCGTCGGAACCAGCGACGGCCGGCCGCTCATCGAGACCGACTGCGTTTCTTGCGGTCAATGCGTGACGGCGTGCCCCTGTGGCGCCCTTGACTACGTACGGGAGCGTCCAGAGGTGTTCGCTGCGATCAACGACCCCACCAAGATGGTGGTGTGCTTCGTCGCCCCGGCCCCCCGCAGCGTGTTGGCGGCACAGTACGGCAAGTCGCCGGAGGAGGCGTCGCCCTTCGTCGCCGGCCTGATGCGGGCGATCGGCTTCGACCGCATCTTCGATTTCTCGTTCGCAGCCGACCTGACGATCATGGAAGAGACCACCGAGTTCCTGAACCGGCTGGCCACCGGGGGCGTGATGCCGCAGTTCACGTCGTGCTGCCCGGGTTGGGTGAACCTCGTCGAGAAGCGTTACCCCGAGCTGATCCCCCACCTCTCGAGCTGCAAGTCGCCTCAGCAGATGATGGGCGCGACGGTGAAGACCCACTTCGCGAGGGCGTACGGGATCTCCCTGGACGACCTGTACGTGGTCTCGATCGTGCCGTGCCTCGCCAAGAAGTACGAGGCCGCCCGACCTGAGTTCGCCCCTGGGGGCATTCGCGATGTTGACGCTGTGCTCACCACGACGGAGTTCATGGAGATGTTGTCGATGGTCCGGATCGATCCGGCCAAGGTCGCCCATGACACCTTCGATGAGCCGTACTCGCGGGTCACCGGCGCAGGCGTGATCTTCGGCGCCTCCGGCGGGGTGGCGGAGGCCGCGCTACGGATGGCGATGGAGAAGCTGACCGGCGAGAAGCTCGAAGAGCACCTGGAGTTCCACGCCGTCCGCGGCTTCGCCGGGGTGAAGGACGCGACGGTCACTGCGGGTGGCCGGACCGTCCGGGTTGCCGTGATCTCGGGCCTCGCGAATGCTGTGCCACTGATCAAGCGGGTGGTCGCGGGCGAGGACACCGGGTACGACCTCGTCGAGATCATGGCCTGCCCCGGCGGCTGCATCGACGGTGCCGGCCAACCGGCGCCGGCGAAGGTGGGCGAACTGCGCGAGCGGACCGAGCTGCTGTTCGGCATCGACCGCTCCAGCAGGTACCGCAGGTCTCAGGAGAACCCGGACGTGCTGCGGCTCTACAGCGACTTCTACGGTGAGCCGAACTCCGACCTGGCCCACCACCTGCTGCACACTTCCTACCAGCCCTTCATGGAGCAGGTGACCGTCCCGCCGACGATGCCGGTGAACTGAGGTCCTCCAGCCTGCGATGGACGGTCTCTCCTGCGAAGAGGGCCGCGCCCGCCGCCAGCAGGAGGCAGGCTGCCCCGAAGCCGGCAACCGGAAGCCAGCCGAGGCCGGCGGCTCCTTCGAGCGACGTCATGATCGCGGGTGCGAACCCGACCACGATCATCCCCAGCTGGCCGCCGAGCGCCGCACCGGAGCAGCGCACCGGCGTCGGGAACAGCTCTGCGAACCAGGCGGCACTGACCGCGTTCGCAGCGCTCCAGGCCGCCAGCATGGCTGTGGAGGCGAGGCCGATCAGCCAGAGGTTGCCGGTGCCGAGGGCCGGTAGGTAGGCGAAGTAGAACGCGGCGGCGACCAGGCAGGAGGTGATGAAGACCGGTCGCCGGCCGATCCGGTCCGACAGGCGGGCCCAGAGCGGCTGGAAGACAAGGCCGAGCGCGGTCACGCAGCTGATCATCGCCAGGTATCCGCCCGGCGATGTGCCCCGCGCCGTGGCGTAGCTCAGGCCGTAGACGTTGAGCACGGCACCCCCGACGGCGAAGAGGGTGCCGACTGCGACGACGAGAACAGCCAGCCCGTGCCGGGTGAGCACCTCGGCCACAGGCATCCTCACCCGGCCGCCGGCTTCCACGGCCGCTGTGAACGCCGGTGGCTCCGAGACGGTTCGGCGAATCGCCACTGCCATCAGCATGAATGGCCCCGCCATGAGGAAGGGCAGGCGCCACCCCCACGACAGCAGTGCCGGCTGCGGCAGCCAGACAACCGAGAGGAAGGCGAGCTTTCCCAGCAGTGTTCCCAGTGAGGTGCCCTGCATGGTCCACGCCGCGTAGCGGTTCCGTGCGCCGTCGGGCGCGTGCTCGAGCGAGAGGGCGTTCGACCCGGCCTGCTCGCCGCCCGCGGAGAGCCCCTGCAGCAGGCGCAACATGAGCAGGAGGATCGGGGCCGTGATTCCGATGGCCCCGTACCCGGGCAGCAGGCCGATCGCTGTGGTTGCAAGCCCCATCAGGGTCACCGACCAGATCAGCGCCGTGCGCCGTCCCGACCGATCGCCGATGTGACCGAACAGCACTGCCCCCAGCGGTCGCGCGAGGAAGGCGCTGCCGAAGGTGAGAAAGGCGGCGAGGGTTCCCTGCAGCGGGCCCAGTTGGGCGAAGAAGACGGGGCCGAGGAACAGTGCGGACGCCGTGGCGAACAGTGTGAAATCGAAGTACTCGACGGCGCTGCCGAGGAGCGCAGACGTCGCGGCCCGCGTGGCCATCGGGGCCTCGCGACGGACATTTGTCAGCACAAAGTAAGTCTAGAACGCGTCACTGCGACGCGGGGCGATTCTCCAATTCGTCCAACAGTGCGACCCGGCGCCCGTGGCGCCCGCCCTCGAACTCGGCACCCAGCCAGCTCTCCACGATCATCCGGGCGAGCCCGGAGCCGACCACGCGGGCCCCGACAGCCAACACGTTGGAGTCGTTGTGCTGCCTCGAGAGGCGCGCCGTGAACGGCTCCGAGCACACCACCGCACGGATGCCGGGAATCTTGTTGGCTGCGATCGACATACCGACGCCGGTGCCGCACACCAGCATCCCGAGGTCGTACTCCCCCGCGGCCACCAGGCGTCCCACCCTGGCCCCGTTCACGGGGTAGTCGATGGCGACGCCCGGCGCCGGGCCGAGGTCTGTGACCTCGTGCCCGAGCGCGCGAGCCTCGTCAGCCATCTCCTGCCGGAGTTCAACCCCGGCGTGATCGGAGGCGACGACGATCTTCATCTGGTACTGCTCAGCGGAGTTCGCCGGTGTCGTACTCGTCCAGGCCAACCGCAGGACCGCCGACCGAGAGATCGTAGTCGTACGGGTCGTAGGACAGGTCGTACGCCGCGGCGCGAGCCTCGGCGGTGGGCTCCACCCGGATGTTCCGGTACCGGTCCAGACCGGTGCCGGCCGGGATCAGCTTGCCGAGGATCACGTTCTCCTTGAGTCCGACAAGGGTGTCGGACTTGGCGTTGATCGCCGCGTCGGTGAGCACCTTCGTCGTCTCCTGGAACGAGGCGGCCGACAGCCACGACTCGGTCGCAAGCGACGCCTTGGTGATGCCCATCAGCACCGGACGACCCTGTGCCGGGGTCTGGCCCTCGGTCACCATCTGCCGGTTCTGCGCCTCGAACGACTTCCGGTCCACCAGTTCGCCCGGCAGCATCGACGTGTCGCCCGACTCGATCACCGTCACCCGGCGGAGCATCTGCCGGATGATGATCTCGATGTGCTTGTCGTGGATGGGCGCACCCTGCGTCCGGTACACGGCCTGGACCTCCTCCACCAGGTGCTCCTGCACCTTGCGGAGGCCGTTGACCCGAAGGACGTCCTGCGGGTCGGGCGTGCCGGCGAAGAGCTGCTGACCGGCCTGCACGTGCTCGCCGTCACTCATCGTGTGGCGAACGCCGGCAGTGTCCTCCCACTCCAGCCGCACGCGGCGTGGCAGGAGGTACTCGAGGTCGGGCTCGCCGTCATCGCGGACGAGGACGAGCTTGCGGGTCCGCTCCCCGTCCTCGATGCGCACGCGACCAGCGGTCTCGGCGATCGGGGCCTTGCCCTTGGGCTGGCGGGCTTCGAAGAGCTCGACCACACGCGGCAGGCCCTGGGTGATGTCGTCCCCGGCCACACCACCGGTGTGGAAGGTACGCATCGTCAGCTGGGTGCCGGGCTCGCCGATGGACTGCGCCGCGACGATACCGACCGCTTCACCGACGTCGACCAACTTGCCGGTGGCCAGCGAACGCCCGTAGCAGGCAGCGCAGGTACCGGTCTTGGCCTCGCAGGTGAGCACGGAGCGCACCTTGACCTCGGTGATTCCGTTCTCGAGCAGCTTCGTGATGTTCACGTCGCCGAGGTCGACGCCGGCCTTGACCAGCAGCTTCCCGTCAGCGGTGAGCACGTCGCTGGCAAGCGTACGGGCGTAGACAGCGGTCTCGACGTTGCGGGCGGCGACCAGCTTGCCGCCCTTGCCCTCGGCCGCGATGGCCCTGATGAGGCCACGGTCGGTCAGGCAGTCCTCCTCGCGGACGATCACGTCCTGCGAGACGTCGACCAGGCGCCGGGTGAGGTAACCGGAGTCGGCCGTCCGCAGCGCGGTGTCGGCCTGCCCCTTGCGGCCGCCGTGCGTGGAGATGAAGTACTCCAGGACGGAAAGGCCCTCACGGAAGTTGGACTTGATCGGCCGGGCGATGATCTCGCCCTTCGGGTTGGCCACCAGGCCACGCATGGCGGCGATCTGGCGCATCTGGGTCATGTTCCCTCGTGCGCCGGAGTGCACCATCATCACGATCGGGTTGTTCTTCGTGAAGTTGGCCTCCATGGCAGCGGTCAGTTCGGCCGTCGCGTCTGTCCACAGCTGGATGAGCTCCTGGTGGCGCTCCTCCTCGGTGACCTTGCCGCGCTCGTACTGCTTGGTGATCTTGTCGGCGCGCTCCTCGTAGCCGGCCAGGATCTCCGGCTTGTTCGCCGGCACCTGCACGTCGCCGATGGACACGGTGACACCGGATCGGGTGGCCCACTTGAAGCCGAGGTCCTTCAGCTTGTCGAGGGTCTGCGCGACGGCGACCTTGGGGTAGCGCTCAGCGAGGTCGTTGACGATCTGGCCCAGACGCTTCTTGCCCACCTCGGCATTGACGTACGGGAAGTCCGACGGCAGTGCCTCGTTGAACAGGGCGCGACCCAGCGTGGTCTCGAGCAGGATGCTGCCGTCCTCACGGAGCTCCTTGCCCTCGGGGGCAACGATCCCGGTAAGCCGGATCCGGCACTTCGAGCCGATGGCGAGCTGCTTGGCGTCGAAGGCCATGTAGGCCTCGGCGATGGAGGAGAACGCGCGGCCTGCGCCGGCGAGCCCTTCCTGCTCGATCGTCAGGAAGTAGTGACCGATGACCATGTCCTGGGTGGGCATGGTGACCGGGCGACCGTCGGCGGGCTTCAGGATGTTGTTGGTCGACAGCATCAGGATGCGGGCCTCGGCCTGCGCCTCCGCGCTCAGCGGCAGGTGCACGGCCATCTGGTCACCGTCGAAGTCCGCGTTGAACGCGGTGCAGACGAGCGGGTGGATCTGGATGGCCTTGCCCTCGATCAGCTGGGGCTCGAACGCCTGGATGCCCAGCCGGTGCAGGGTCGGTGCGCGGTTCAGCAGCACCGGGTGCTCGGCGATGACCTCTTCAAGGACGTCCCACACGACCGGACGCTGGCGCTCGACCATCCGCTTGGCGCTCTTGATGTTCTGCGCAAGGTTCAAGTCGTCGAGCCGCTTCATGACGAAGGGCTTGAACAGCTCCAGTGCCATGGCCTTGGGAAGGCCGCACTGGTGCAGCTTCAGCTGCGGGCCGACGACGATGACCGAACGGCCCGAGTAGTCGACGCGCTTGCCCAGCAGGTTCTGGCGGAACCGTCCCTGCTTGCCCTTCAACATGTCCGAGATCGACTTGAGCGGGCGGTTGCCCGGACCGGTCACCGGACGGCC
>JBBRIY010000086.1:0-9255 GCA_038220215.1 Propionibacteriales bacterium | reverse complement strand
GCCCGTCCGGTGAGGGTGAAGATGCCGGCCCCGATCACGACGCCGACGCCGAAGACGGTCAGGTCGAGGGCGGTCAGGGACTTCTTCAGCTGGTACTCGGGTTCGTCGGTGTCGGCGATCGATTGCTCGACCGACTTGGTGCGCAGCAGGTTCATTGGTCCTTCTCGTGGACGGCCGGGGTCGCGTCTGCGCGACCTCGTGCGGGAACGCCGACAACTTAGGACAGCCGGACATCGCAGAAAGCCACCGCCACCATGTGACCCGCGCCCGCTGCTATCGTCGCCTCAGCAATCCGGCCACGTCGCATGGCCGGGAGACGAGAGGGTCGCGAATGGCCGGCTTCTTCGACTTCCTGGCCGCTGTGGGACACGCCATCTGGGGTGTGTGGACGCTCGACTCCGCCACCCTCACCTGGCTTGAAGGCCGTCCCGACAGCTTCGAGATCGCGTTCACGATCGCCGTCCTCGCCGGTGCGTCCATCCTGCTCGGCGATTCGGTCGTCCTGTTCCTCAACCGCGTCCGGGGCCTGCGGTTCGCGTTCTCGCTCCTGCTCAACGGTGGGGCGATGGTGCTGCTGTACGTACTGCAGGCTGTGGTGATCGGTTTGGTCGGCAGCCTGATCCTCGATTCGCCGCCCGTCGCGCCGTTCGTGATCCGCGGCGTGATGCTGTCGACGGCGCCCCTGCTGTTCGGAGTGCTGGCCCTCGTCCCGTACTCCGGTCCGGCGATCGCACGCTTTCTGCAGGCCTGGGGCGTGGTCGCACTGTGGGTGATCGTGCAGCAGCTCTACGACGTGGCCCTGCTGCCGGCACTGTGGGTCACCCTCGCCGGCTGGGGCGTCATGCAGGTGATGTCCTGGGCGTTCGCGCGCCCGGTGGCCTTCATCGGCTCGAAGATCTTCGCGCTCGTCAGCGGGCAGCCGTTCATGCTGACTGGCCGTGACCTGCTCTCCGGTCACCCGTTCATGCCCTTGGGCCAGAATGTCGAAGCACAGGAGACGCGCTGATGCTGACGAGCCTCCTGACGCTCATCCTGATCCTCGTGGTGCTCGCAATGGCGGTCGCTCCGCTGGAATCCCTCGGCTGGTGGTCGTCGCGTGGCGCGCAGGAGGCGGCCGAGACCGTCCAGGAGCTGAGCGTGACCGACGACGGCATCGACACCCCTGTGCCGTACTCGCGCTACGTGGTCTACCTGTCCGGGGTGGGGGCCATCGACGGCAACTCGATCCCGGAGGAGGAAGCGCCGGTGATCGCTGCGCTCACCGAACGGCTGCCGGACGCCTGCGTCATTTCCGATGTCTTTCCCTATTCGGTCTCGAATCGGGGCCTCACCGCGCAGCGTCCGATGGCTGCGTTGTGGCGCTGGGTGGAGAAGCTGCGGCTGAAGAACCCGGAGAGCGCTGCCGGCATGCTGATCAACGCGCGCAACGCCCTGCAGCTGTTCGTGTGCGCCGACCGGCGTTATGGCCCTGCCTACAACATCGGGACTGCACAGGAGGTGATAAAGGCGCTGCGGCGCAACGGCTACCAGTTCGACACCGAGACCCCGGTGGCCCTGATCGGCTGGAGCGGGGGCGCCCAGATCGCGCTCGGGGCGTCCTGGTACCTCGGCATGGGGAAGATGCCGATCGACGTGGTCTCCATCGGCGGGATGATGTCCGACGACTACGGCCTCGACCGAATCCGCAAGGTGTGGCACCTGGCCGGGAGCCGCGACCCGCTGCAGAAGATGGGCGGCCTCCTGTTCGCCGGGCGCTGGCCGCACGCCGCCTTCTCGCCGTGGACGAACGCCCTGAAGGAGGGGCGGATCGACATCATCGAACTCGGCCCGATGCGCCACAACGCCAAGGAGCACTATTTCGACACGTTGACCCTCGCGCCCGATGGCCGGACCTACCTGCAGGTCACGATCGACGCCGTCATCGCGGTGCTCACCGATCAGCCCGTGAAGACGATCCCCGCCGGTAGCCCGGCGAAGAAGGTGGACGGATAAGGGCCGCAGACCCGGGGTGGCTCAGGGGCGCGACCTCCTCGACCCGTCGTCGGAGGTGGTTAGGGTTGTCGACGTGACGCAATGGTTCACCGAAAGCTTTCGTGCCGAGTTCGAGAAGCAGGCTGACCAGATCGGCCGCATCAACCTGGCGGTGTTCGGCAAGACCGGGGTGGGCAAGTCGACCCTGGTCAATGCCATTTTCGGCGAGCCCGTCGCTGTGACCGGTATCGGCGCCCCGGTGACGATCGGCTCCCACCTGTACCTCGACAAGCGTGGCGCGCTCGGCGTCATCGACACCCGCGGGCTCGAGCTGGGCCACGACGATGACCAGATCATCAAGGAGCTCACCAAGGCCATCAAGGAGAGCCGCGGCAAGCCCGTCAGCGAGCAGATCCACGTGGCCTGGTACTGCATCCGGGGCATGGATCGCCGTTTCGAGGAGTTCGAGGAGCGTTTCATCCGCACCCTCGATGACCTCGGCCTTCCGGTGCTCGTCGTGCTGACGCAGGTGCCGATGCGCGACGGCATGTACCACCCGGACGCGGTGGAGTTGGCGCGCCAGATCGAGGCGAAGGGCCTGCCGATCGTCGGCGGACGCCCGTTCATGACCTACGCACTGAGGGACCAGTTCTCTGGTCAGCCGTCCTACGGCTTGGTGGAGGTCCTCGGGGCCACGTTTCAGGTGGCTCCAGAGGCAGTCCAGGGAGCCCTCGTCGCCGCCCAGGCGATCGATGTGGAGCTCAAGGCGAACCAGTCGAACAAGGCCATCGCGGCAGCGGTGACGGCTGCCGCAGCAGCGGCTGCTGTCCCGATCCCGTTCTCGTCCGCCGCGATGTTGGTGCCGATCCAGCTGTCGATGATGGCTAGGATCGCCCAGCTCCATGGCCTCGGCCTGGACAAGTCGGCGCTGCTCGCCGTTGCGTCCACGTCGGTGGCAACGTCGGCGGGTCGCGCTGCCGCGTCCAGCCTTCTGAAGTTCATCCCCGGAGCGGGCAGCATCGTCGGTGGCGTGATCAACGCCTCCGTCGCGTCGTCCCTGACGCTCGCCATGGGGCAGGCGTGGCTGGTGGTCTGCCGCCGGGCATTCGACAAGACTCTGCCCGGTGTCGGCGGACGGATCGACGCCGATGCGGTCAAGCGGCTGTTCGAGGAGGAGCTGGCCAAGCGCCTGCCCCACATCAGGCAGCGAAGCTAGGCGACCACGATCGCCGTCGGCCCGGAGAATACCGACCTCGTGCCGTACCCCGCCTTGGTGCCGGTCACCATCACCGTGACCTGCGTGCCGATGTCCGTTGCCGTGAGCACGTAGGTGGTTGCCGTGGCTCCCTTGATGGAGGTGCCGTTCCGGTACCACCGGTAGCTGAGGTGGGTGGGCTCAGGGGACCACGCACTTGGTTGCACGGTGAGCACCTGTCCAACGGCCGGTGTGCCGGTGACGGTGGGGTCCTCTGCGGTGAAAGCCGCCCTGCGCGGGGTGGTGGTGGACGAGTATCGCGTTGAGGAGTGGTAGCCCGACTGTGACCCGGTGATGCGAACCCGGATGTGATCGCCGACGTCACCGGAACGCAGCCGGAAGGTCGCAGCCGTGGCCCCACGGATGCTCCTGGTGTTCCGCTGCCACTGGTAACGCAGTGTTGTGCCCTCAGTCCAGTGGCCGGGAACCGCGGTCAGGGTGGAGTCGGTGACATCGTCACCACTCACCCTGGGCTTGGGCGCCTGAAGATTTCCGTAGGCCACCTTGGCCGAGCGAGCCGAACAGACCCGCTGGGCCCGGTAGGTCGCCCGGTGGCCGGTCACACAGACATTCAGCCGGTGGCCCCTGTCCCGTGCGACGGGGGTGTAGGAGTACCCGTCCGACCCAGGCCCGGTGATGCGCGTGCCGTCCCGATACCACTGGTAGGTGTAGGAGGCGACGCGGGGCGTCCACGGCCGGGTCCTTGCCTCGACGGAGAGGCCAACCCGGACAGTGCCGGTGACCTTGGGCCGGTAGGTCGTCGTGAACGGGCGATCAGGCCCCACGTAAACGGTGAAACGGAATGAGAACGCGGTGCTGTCGCCGGATTCGACCACGCCGGTGTACGTGCCCCGAGCGGGATAGGTGACCACTCCTTTGGCGCAGCTGGCCGTGGGCGTGAACCTCGGACAGATCGGCACCCCAGTAATGCTCCGGATACCGAGGTCGGTCAGCTGGCCGGCGTCCACCACCGAATTGAAGCTGATGGTCTGCGACCCGGCATCCAGCGAGACCCTGTCAGGCAGCGGGCTGAGATCCCTGACGGCGTTACCGTGCAGGTTGAGCCGGACGAGTTCGTGCGCATCGCGAAGACCCGCAACGGAGGCGAGGCGACCGTAGCTGAAATCCGCATCGGTCAGATGGGTGAATCCACCCGGCCCTCCGAGGGTCGTGAAGGTCCCGTAAGGGAGGTACAGCGAGGCGAGGTGCGGTAGCCCAGCCAGTGGGCTGAAGTCGGTCGGGCCGAGGTCGTGCCAGTGGAGCGTCTTCAACGCCGACAGTGACGCGAGGGAAGCGAGGTCCTTCGCGGGCGACGACAAGCTCAGCCATTCCAAGGAGGTCAGCCTCGACAACGCCGACAGGTCGGTGGCCGGGTTGCCGCTCGCGTCGAGGATCGTGAGGCCCCTCAGCCCGCCGAGTGTCGCCAGGTCCCTGATCTGGTTGGCATTGAACCGCAGCTCGGTCAGGCCGGTCAGCGACGAGAGGGGCTTCAGGTCGGAGATCGCGTTGCCGCTGATGTCGAGGGTGCGTAAACCGGTGAGCCCGGCAAGCGGGGAAAGGTCCGCGTAACTGTTGTTGCGGATCAGTGCGGAGCCGAGACCCGTCAACCGCTCGATTCCGCGCAGGCTGCGGAGCGAGCGCGCTCCCATCACCTCGAGATATGCCAGTTGCGGGGCATTGGGCAGGTCCTCGAGGCTCGACAGGTTCGTCGCATTGAGGATGAGGGCAACGGCGGATGGGGGCAAGGACAGGGTCGGCAGGCGCGTTCCTTCTGTCGCCAGAGTGAGGTACAGCAGCCGGTCCAGCGTTGTGATCACCGCCAGGTCAGAAGCCTGGTTGACGGCGATCTCCAGCCAGGTGAGGTCGGTCAGTGACCCCAGGGGGCTGAAGTTGGTTCCCGGTGCGACCAGGAGGGAGACGCGGCCCAGCGAGGTCAGCCGCTTGACGAAGCTGACGTCACTCATCCGGTCGGCGGCCATTTGCAGCACGTGCAGGTCGGGGAGGCTCGCCAGTGGTGAGCCGTCGGTCAGTTCGGAACTCTTCAGGTACAGGTAGCGCAGGCCGGTGATCGCAGCCAGCGGTGCGAGATCGGTGACCGTCGAGTCCGACAGGCCGAACGAGTCGAGCCCGGTGAGGTGTTCCAAACCCGTGAGTTCATGAATGCCCTTGAACCGGGCTGCACCGCACGACAGCCAGGTGAGCTTCGCGAGGTTCACGTCCACGAGGTCGGCAGGGAGCTTGGCCTCTGTGAGGGCGGCGGTCACGCAGTCGTGGAGGGCGACATCCGGGATACGCACCACTTCGCTCGCGTGCGCAGGTACGGGATTGAGCGCCCCCACGCCGAGGACGAACGCCACGCCGAGGGCGCACAACAGCCGAGCCTTCACGACCACCTCCGAAATGCCAATGCGCCGAGCGTAAGGTAGCGCGACGGGTGGCGTGGGGTTATGTCCTACCTCGTACATCCGCCCCGCGTTCGACAAGTCACTGCGCAGCATCGGGGGCAAGCTCAACACCGCAGCCGTTGGCAAGCTGTTCCAAGCAGAACTGGCCAAGCTGATGCCGCACAGCCGCCATCGCGGCTAGGCGGCGACGGGCACCAGCGGCAGCGAGTAGCTGGACGCCGTCGTGTAGCCGGACCTGCTCCCTGTGACCTTTACCTTCACCGCTCTCCCGACGTCCGTCGCGGTGAGCAGGTAGGTGCGGTGCGTGGCGCCCCGAATCGCCTTGCCATCGCGGTACCAGCGGTAGGAGACCTGGCTGGGCCTGGGGACCCAGGCGCCGGGCTCGACCGTGAGGACCGTTCCCGCTGCGGCGACCCCGGTGGTGGTCGGCGTCGGGACAACGAACTTTGCCCGCTTCGGGTGGACCGTCGCCGAATACCGTGTGGTCGAGGTGCAGGCCGGCTTGGTGCCGGTGACCCGGACCCGGATGCCGCGGCCGATGTCGCCCGCCCGCACGGTGTAGGTGGCCGCCGTCTGCCCCTTGATGTTCTTGTGATCCCTCTGCCATTGGTAGTGAAGCGTTGCACCCGTGTCCCAGGCGCCGGGGACAGCGGTGAGGACAGCATCGGTGGACGCGCTGCCGGTGACCTTCGGCTTCGCGGCGTCGTGGATCCAGCCCCTGAGGACCTTGGCGCTCGGCCCGGAGCACCGGGTTGACGGGGCGTAGCCGTCACGGTGGCCGGTCACGCAGACCGACAGGCGCTGTCCAAGATCCGCCGCGACCACGGCGTCGTTGAACTCGTGGGCGCCCTCTCCCGGGATCGGCGTGCTGTTGCGGTACCACTGGTAGGTGTACTTGTCCGGTTGTGGCCGCCATGGGGAGTGCCGCGGCTGGACGGATGTGCCGACGAACGGCCTACCGCCCACAGTGGGCTTGTAGGTGTGGGCGAACGCGAGGTTTGGACCGACGTACTGGCTGAAGACGATGGAGGGTTCCGCCTGCGCGCCCGTCCCGAACGTGACCGAGCCCTGATAGGTACCCGAGGCTGAATAGGTCACCACACCATTCGCGCAGGTGGCAGGCCGGGAGAAAGTCGGGCACATCCGGGTGCCATCGGTGTCCCGGATACCGAGGTCGAGCGGCTTCCCGACGGCGGCGTCCGGCACGCGTCCCAGGTCCTGTTCCGACCTCGCGGGTCTGACGCCGTCGGGAAGCGGGCTGAAGTCCCGCACCCTGTTCCAGCCGCGCTGGATCTGCGCGCCGGCGACGATGTCGCGCAGTGGGCTGACGTCGCTGATCTGGTTCCACCTCAGGTCTGCCGCGGTCAGCCTGGCCCCGGCCAGGCCCGCGAGGGACGTGATGCGGTTGTCGAAAGCTGCGAGGTAGGTCAGCCGGTGGAAGGTGCCGTCCGGGCCCAGGTCGGACAGCAGGTTGTCCGATACCTGGAGGCTTGTGAGCGCCGGCAGCACTGCTAGCGGAGTCAGGTCCGTGACCCGGTTCTGCCAGAGCGTCAGGGTCTTCAGCCGACTCAGCGACCTCAGCGGCGAGAGGTCGGAGATGGCGTTCTGGTCGAGTCTGAGGGTCTCCAGACCGGTCAGCCCTGCAAGGTCGTCCAGGTTGGACAGCTTGGCCGAGGCGAGGTCGAGAGTGCGGAGGGAGGCCAGTCCCTTGATGCCATCAAGGTTGGTGAGCGATGGATTGGCGTTCAGCGTGAGCTCGTCCAGGCTGGACATGCCGCCCAGTGCCGAGACGTCGGTGAGATTCGAACCGCCGGCGTAGAGATAGGTCGCTGAGGTGAGCCCCTCCAGCCCGTCAAGGCTGGTGAGCTTTCGCGCCATGACCACCACGCGGGTCACGCCGGTTCCGCCGGTGACCTTTCCAAGGCTGGTGAGCTGGAGATCTGCTGCGACGTCGAGTTCCTTCACTCCGGGGGGCAGATCGACGTCGGGCGACCGGGCCATCCCCCTGACGTCGAGGTCAAGCTGCTGGAGGTTGGTGAGCTGCGCGATCGGATCGGTGTCGGTCGTCGGGCCGACGCTCACCGCAGCCCTGGTGAGTGACGGCAGTGTGGTGAGTGGCGCCAGGGAGTAGGACTCGCTCGACAGGATCACCAACAACGAGAGCTTCGCGAGCCCACCAAGGGGTCCTAGATCGGAGACTGTCGTCCCGAAGGCGTCGAAGCGTTCCAGCGCCAGGAGATGATCGAGCCCGGTGAGGTTCCTGATCTGGCCGAGGTTCTTGTCGTAGCAGCTGAGTGTGCTCACCTGGGCGAGATTCGTCCGGGAGAACTCCGCAGGCAGGTCTTCGGCCGCAAGCTCGGCGGCAATGCACGCGCGCAACGGCCCGTCCGGGATATTGACTGTGTCGTCCGCGCTGGCGGGCACGATGCCGAAGCCGCAGATCCCGAGTACCAGTGCAGCGCTGAGCGCGCCCCTTGCGAGTGGGATCATGAACCCGGCCTCCATCGTCCACCTCGAAGCATAGGAAGCCCACGGCGTCTGCGCGCCGACTAGCGCAGGTTCATACAGCTGGCCCGCGAACGGCCTCGAGCGCAGCACCTTTTTGCACTCATGAGACGTCTCGTCTCACCTCTGTCCCGAATCGGCCTCATACGACGGGGTGTAGTAGCGGGTCTGGGAGGATGTACTTATGAGTCAGCGAACCATTGGTGTTACCGAGCTCGTCCTTCGCGACGCTCACCAGAGTCTGATAGCTATCCGCATGGCCATGGAAGACATGGTCGAAGCCTGCGAGGACATCGACAAGGCCGGCTACTGGAGCGTCGAGTGTTGGGGCGGTGCGACCTACGATGCCTGCATCCGGTTCCTCAACGAGGACCCCTGGGAGCGTCTTCGGACCTTCCGCAAGTTGATGCCGAACTCCCGGCTGCAGATGCTGCTGCGGGGCCAGAACCTGCTGGGCTACCGCCACTACGAGGACGAAGTGGTCGAACGCTTCGTCGAGAAGTCGGCGGAGAACGGCATGGACGTGTTCCGCGTCTTCGACGCCCTGAACGACCCGCGCAACATGGCGCACGCGATGCAGGCCGTCAAGAAGACCGGCAAGCACGCGCAGGGCACCATCTGCTACACCATCTCCCCGCTGCACACCACCGAGGGCTACGTGAAGCTCGCCGGCCAACTGCTCGACATGGGCGCCGAGTCGATCGCACTGAAGGACATGGCTGCACTGCTGCAGCCGCAGCCCGCCTACGACATCGTCCGCGGCATCAAGGAGACCTACGGCGAGAACGTCCAGATCAACGTGCACTGCCACGCCACCACCGGCGTGACCATGGTCTCGCTGATGAAGGCCATCGAGGCCGGCGCCGACGTCGTCGACACCTCGATCAGCTCGATGTCGCTGGGCCCGGGCCACAACCCCACCGAATCGCTCGTCGCGATGCTGGAAGGCACCGAGTACACGACGAACCTCGACCCCGAGCGGCTGATCCGCATCCGCGACCACTTCGCCGCGGTGCGTCCGAAGTACAAGAAGTTCGAGTCCGCCACCCTGGTGGACACCGACATCTTCAGCAGCCAGATCCCCGGCGGCATGCTCTCCAACATGGAGAGCCAGCTCAA
>JBBRIY010000085.1:0-9315 GCA_038220215.1 Propionibacteriales bacterium | reverse complement strand
CGCGCTAACCTGCGTCAATGCCCGCTGCACTCTTTCCCGGCATCGAAACCCACTACAAGGGTGGCCACCACGCCGTTCTCGACGCCGGTGCGCACGTCCTGGCCTGGACGCCGCACGACCAGCTCCCCGTCCTCTGGGTGAGTCCCCTGACGGTCTTCGAGCCAGGCGTCCCCGTCCGCGGCGGGATCCCCGTCGTCTTCCCGTGGTTCGGCTCCGGCGCGGGGGGTGGCCGCTCGCCCGCTCACGGCTTCGCCCGCACTGCCCAATGGGAGCGGCTGGAACTGGTGGACGACCTGGTCGGCAGCGGTCGGCTCGAAGTGCGTCACCGGCTGACCGACGACGGGTTCGACTCGCCACCGTTCAGCGCTGACCTGGTCTCCGAGTTCACCCGCGATCACCTGCGGGTCTCGCTGTCGGTCACCAACACCGGCTCGGAGGACTTCAGGTACGAAGAGGCACTCCACACCTACCTCGCGGTCAGCGACGTCGCAAGGATCAGCCTGGACGGGCTCGACGGGTGCCCCTACGTTGACAAGGTCGGCGGGGGCGAACGGGTACAGGCCGGCGCGGTCCGCTTCACCGGGGAGACCGACAGGGTGTACAGCCACTCCGGCGACGTCGTGGTGGACGACCCCGACTGGAGCCGGAAGATCCGGGTATCGAAGGAGGGCTCCGCCGTCACGGTGGTGTGGAATCCAGGTGCGGCGCGGGGGGCTTCGATGTCCGACGTGGCCCAGTACTGGCCGGGATTCGTGTGCGTTGAGGCCGCCAATACCGGTAGCCAGATGGTCACCGTCCCAGCTGGTGGGACACACACGCTCGCGCAGACGCTGGAATTGGTCTGACCAAGGTCCGAACCGGACGCTCGGATCGCACACAAGCTAAGTAAAAGATACCCTTCTCCTCGTTCACCCAGTGTCGAGGAGAGACCATGTCGCGCATAGAGAGCAAGGCCTTCCGCAAGAAGATCACCACAGCTGAAGAGGCTGCCAAGCTGATCAAGCACGGCACGAACGTCGGTTTCTCCGGCTTCACCGGCGCGGGCTACCCCAAGGAGACCCCGGTCGCTTTGGCGAAGCAGATCTCCGAAGCTCACGGCCGCGGCGAGGAGTTCATGATCGGCTGCTTCACCGGCGCCTCCACAGCCCCGGAGCTGGACGGCTCGCTGGCAGAGGTCGACGGAATCAGCTTCCGGATGCCGTACCAGTCCGACCCGATCATGCGCACCAAGATCAACGCGGGCATCAGCGATTACTGCGACATCCACCTTTCCCACTCGGGACCCCAGACCTGGTCCGGTGCGCTCGGCAAGCTGCACACCGCCGTCATCGAGGTCACCGGCATCACCGCTGACGGCGAGCTCATCCCGTCCTCCTCCGTCGGCAACAACACCACCTGGATCGAATGCGCAGAGCAGGTCATCCTCGAGGTGAACTCGTGGCAGAGCATCGACCTGCTCGGCATGCACGACATCTACGAAGGCGCGGCGCTTCCCCCCAATCGCGTGCCGATCCCGCTGACGCACCCCGGGGATCGCATCGGCAGAACCACGATGAAGATCGACCCGAAGAAGGTCGTCGCCGTCATCGAGACCGACGACCCCGACCGCAACACCCCCTTCAAGCCGCTCGACGACGAGTCGCGGATGATCGCGGGACACCTGCTCGACTTCCTCAGCAACGAGGTGAAGCAGGGCCGCCTGCCGAAGAACCTGCTGCCGCTGCAGTCCGGGGTGGGCAACATCGCCAACGCTGTTCTCGCCGGGCTGCTGGAGGGCCCCTTCGAGAACCTGACGTCCTACACCGAGGTGATCCAGGACGGCATGGTCGACCTGCTCGACTCCGGGAAGATGAAGGTCGCCTCCGCGACGGCGTTCTCACTGAGTCCCGACTACGCCCACAAGATGAACGACAACGCCGCCAAGTACCGCGACAAGATCGTCCTTCGGCCCCAGGACATCTCCAACCACCCCGAAATGATCCGCCGGCTCGGCGTCATCGCGTGCAACGGGCTGATCGAGGCTGACATCTACGGCAACGTCAACTCCACCCACATCATGGGCTCGAGGATGCAGAACGGCATCGGTGGTTCGGGCGACTTCACCCGCAACGCCTACATCTCCACCTTCGTGACGCCGTCCACAGCCAAGGGCGGTGCGATCTCCGCGATCGTGCCGATGGTCTCCCACCATGACCACACCGAGCACGACGTGCAGGTGATCATCACCGAGCAGGGTCTCGCCGACCTGCGCGGCCTCTCCCCGCAGAAGCGGGCCAAGGTGATCATCGAGAACTGCGCCCACCCGCTGTACAAGGAGATGCTCACCGAGTACTACGAGCACTCCGTCAAGGTCGCGAACAGCCAGCACACGCCGCACGACCTGCACCAGGCGCTCAGCTGGCACGCCCGGTTCCTCGACACCGGGACCATGGCCCGCTCCTGATACTCGACAAGCTGTGAGTTGGGCGCCGACATCGGCGCCCAACTCACAGCTTGTGCAATTCCCGGGGCTCTCGCCCGCCACCAGGCAACTTCGGATTCATCGACCTTCGCTGGCAACCCTTCGGCGCCCTCAACCGGTTGTTAGGTTGAGGAGGTGCACCGATGGTCGCGGAGGTGACGATGGTGTCCGGGGTCCGGCCGTCCAGCGACTTCGACGCGTTCGTCACCGCTCGGGCGAAGATCCTCTGGCGGGCAGCCTGGCTCCTGACCGGTGACCACCACCGCGCGGAGGACCTGGTGCAGACCTCCCTCGCCAAGGCGTACCCGCACTTCGCCCGGCTGGGCGACGACGAGGTGTTCGAGGCCTACCTCCGTACCACGATGTACCACACGTACCTCTCATGGTGGCGGCGACGCTGGACGGGCGAGGTGCCCGGGGAGGTCCGTGCCGGGAGTTCTGACGATCCCGACGTGGCATTGCGCCATGACGTGTTGCGCGCCCTTGCAGAGCTGCCCCGACAGCAGCGGGCAGTGGTGGTGCTGACCTACTTCGACGACCTCAGCCATCCCCGCGCTGCAGAAGTGCTCGGGGTCAGCGTCGGCACGGTGAAGAGCACCCTTGCCCGTGCCCTTGCGAAGCTCCGCGTCTCCCCGCGGCTGGAAGGTGACCGATGAACGACGACGAGTTGCGCGACGCGCTCCATGCAATGACGCCTGAGGCGCCACAGACCTCCGACCGGGCGGACGCCGCGCGACGGCGATCGCGGCGCACCCGCGGGATGGTGGCGGGAGCCGGGCTGCTTACCGTGGCCGTTGCCGCCGCGCTGGCGATCGGAAGCCTGCGACCAGGGATCATCACCGGCATCACGGCTGCACCCGCCGGCACGGCCAAGGCGTCCAGCGCTCCGGCCAGCGTCCCCGGAGCTGCGCCCTGCCACAAGCCCGTCACCGGCGGCGACATACCTGGAGGTGCCCTGACGCTCCGCCTCTGCCCTACCGGCGAGGCGCAACTGCAGCAGTTCGCGCCGGCCGATGCGCTGGACACCGACGCGGCCGAGACCGTGCTCGCGGTCCTCCGCGGGCGTCCGCACCTCGGCACCAACTATGCGTGTCCCGCCGACCTTGGGCCGGCGTTCCTACTCATCGCCGAGTACTCCGGACGCGAACCCGTGGTGATGGAGCTCCAGTTGTACGGCTGCGACCTGGTGGGTACGACCACCGACCGGCGCACGGGTGGGGAAGAGGTGCTGGCGGCCTTCCGTACAGCGCTGACGCTCCAGCGGGAGCGGAATCCGGGCACCGGCTTCCGCGGCGGCTCCTTGTGCCCCCCGGCGGCCTATATCGCGCAGGGGTCCGTGATGCCGGTCACCCTCGCGGACGCCACCGGAGGGAGCATCTGCGGCTATGCGGACCGCAGCAGTGCGCGCGTGCAGGTCGAGCGGGTTCTGGATGCGGCGACGTTCGCGAGGATCACTGCCGACCTCGCCTCGAACACCTCGCCCTGGGAGCCCCTCAGCTGCGGGACGGGCCAGACCGACAGGCCGGCGGCGGCGCTCGTGCTCACCACGTCCTGGGGCGACGTGTTGGCGATCGCCCACGACGAGTGTGCCGGGACCTACCGGTACCAGACCGAAGGCGAGGAACTCTCCTGGCAGCCCGGCAGTGACGTCACGGCCTTGTTGAAGAGCCTGATCGGGTGAGTCTTGCGGCGGCTCAGTCCTCGAGCAGCTGTGCGCGGAGCTGGTCCATCGTGTCGACGACAGCCAGCGGGCCGGCGGCCAGCAGGTCGGCCCGGTCGCCCGCCCCCCAGGTGACGGCGATGGACGCCATGCCAGCGGCCTTTGCCGCCAGCACGTCAACCACCGCGTCGCCGATGTAGACACAATCCGTGGCTTTGACGCCGAGCCGCGCAATGGCGAGCAGCAGGGGTTGGGGGTTCGGCTTGTGGACGTTGGTGTCCTCCATGGCGACGAGGAGCGGCAGCTGGCCGTCCAGCCCTGCGGCTCGCAGGGTGTTCGCCGCAGAGACGTGACGCTTCGACGTGACAACGCCGATGGTGGCGCCGGAGGCGTCCAATTCCTTCAGCAGCTCGTCGGCGCCGGAGTACTCCTCGAGAAGGTCGGCGAGGTGTTCGGCGTTCCAGGCAATGTAGCTGTCGACCAGTTCCTGGGCCCTTTCGGGGTGGCGCCCCGAGAAAGTTTGGTAGAGCGTTTGCCCAATCCAGCCTCGAGCCTCCTCCCGTGAGGGCCTTACCCCCAAGACTGACCACATTGCGTGCTCATATGACGCGATAATGAGTGGGATCGTGTTGACCACGGTCCCGTCGAGATCAAAGACGATGACAGGCCATCGGGGAGTAGACACAACGGCGAGGATACGACCCGTGACAGGAAAGGAATTCAGGTGACCATCCAGGCGCACCGGCCAAGGGGCCGGCGCCCCGGCAGAACCGATACCCGTGGTGCAATTCAGAGCGCAGCGCTGACGCTGTTCTCCGAGATGGGCTACGAGAAAGTCTCGCTGCGAGCAGTGGCCCGCGCAGCAGAAGTCGATCCGGCGCTGATCCACCACTACTTCGACAACAAGGCTGACCTGTTCGCTCGGTCGGTCCTCGACCTCCCGCTCGACGCGGAAGCCATCGTCCGGCAGATCCTCGACGGCCCGACCGAAGGCATCGGTGAACGCACCGTGATGGTCTTCCTGCAGGCCTGGGACGCCCCCGGCGCCGGCGAGCGGTTCACCGCCATGATGCGTGCGGCTGTCACCGATCCGGGCTCCCGACGTCCGCTCAGCGAGTTCATGTGCCGCGAGGTGCTGGTGAAGGTTGCGGAGGCCGTCGGCAACGGCAACGCCAAGCTCCGGGCACAGCTGGGCGTCAGCCTGCTTCTCGGACTGACCCTCAGCCGCGACATCCTGGAACTGCCCGCCCTCGTGAAGGCGCGCAACCCGGCGCTCGCCCGCTCGCTGGGCCGGGCTATGCAGGCCCACCTCGTCGATCCGTGGTGACGTAGGCTGGAGCATCCAGGACAGCGGAGGTGTGGATGAGTGCGGACCAGCCGGTCGAAGCCCTGGCTCCCCGACACCTGCTCGAGGAGCCTCAACCCGGACCGGCGAGCGCGGCGATGGTACCGGCCACGCAGGAACCGCCACCCATCGCCACCGTCGACGCGCCGCCCCCGCTCGTCGTCGGCGTGCCGATCGACCCGCGCACCGGTGAACCACGCCGTCCGGTCGTGATCGTCCTGGCCACCGTGCTGTGCTGGCTGGCTGTCGCGATCACTGCGGCCTCCGTGCTGTGGGTCTACTGGGACGCTGTGTCCCGCTTCGCCGAGGCGTCCTGGCTGATGGGCCAGTTCGTGACGGAGAAGGGTTCACTGGAACGGGTGCTTCTCGCCGTCGCGGTGACGGTGGTTGCGATTGTCATCGGAACGGCCAACGCCATCGTCGGCTACTACGCCCTGATCGGCTACCGGTGGACGCGGATCGCAGGCGTGATCAGCGCGGTCCTCACTTTCGGTGCTCTGGTGCTCAACCAGCTCGCCTGGTACGCCATCCCCGCCGGCGTGATCGGCGCTGCCCTGCTGTGGCTTCCGCCGGCAGGAAAATTCTTCGTCGCCTGGACGGCCCGGCGACACCCGCAACAGGTGTTCGCCCCGCCGACCGTCGACGTCGTCTACGGCCCGCTGCCCCGCTACCGCCAGCCCTGAAGGCCGGGGACGGTTCTCAGGTTCGGTTCACGTTGAATCTTCAACGTGAACCGAACTGAGAACCGTCCCCGTCGTTCAGGGCGTCCCCGTCATTCAGGGCTTCAGGGGCAGCAGGAGGGCTCCCGCGTGCGGCGGCAGCACGACCGTCGTCCCCGTCACCCGCGCCCCGGACGGGGTCGCCCAGCGCAGCTGGTGGCGTCCGCCCAGTTCGACAACGGCTTCAGCCTCGCCGAAGTTCACCACGACGGCGAGGCCGCCGCGGCGCATCAGGAACCAGCGGGCCTCCTCGTCCACCTCGCAGATGGTGCGGGCCAGCACCGGGTTCGTCAGCTCCGCGTACTGCCGGCGCAGCCCGATCAACTCGCGGTAGGTGTCCAGCAGCACCTTGTGCCTACCGTCGGTGCGCTCGGCCCAGTTGAGCTTCGCTGAGATGAACGTCTCCGCATCCTGCGGGTCGGGCACCTCGTCGGTGTCCCAGTCCATCCGCGCGAACTCGGCCAGGCGTCCGTCGGTCACCGCTGCCCCGAGGTCGTGTTCCGGGTGCGAGGCAAAGAACGGGAACGGCGTGCTGCCCGCCCACTCCTCGCCCTGGAACAGCATCGGCGTGAACGGTGCGGTCATCACCACGAGGGCAGCGCAGGCCAGCTGGTCGACGTCGAGGACGTCGGCCGGACGATCGCCCTTGGCCCGGTTACCCACCTGGTCATGGTCGGAGCTGTAGACGACCAGCCGCCAGCCCGGCACCAGCTCGCGATCCAGCGGGCGGCCGTGCGGACGCTCCCGGAAGCTCGAGTACGTACCGTCGTGGAAATAGCCCCGCTCGCACACCTTCGCCAGCGCCGACAGCTGCTCGAAGTCGGCGTAGTAGCCCTGGGTCTCCCCGGTCAGCGCCACGTGCAGTGCGTGATGGAAATCGTCGCTCCACTGCGCGTCGATGCCGAAACCGCCGGCTTCCGCCGGGGTGATCAGGCGCGGATCGTTCAGGTCGGACTCGGCGATCAGCGTGAGCGGTCGCCGCAGGTGCGCCGACAGGTCTGCCGTGACCTGGGCCATCTCCTCCAGCAGGTGCGGCCGTGACTCATCGATCAGGGCATGCACCGCATCCAGCCGCAGCGCATCGACGTGCAGGTCGACGAACCAGTGCCGCAGGTTCTCGCAGATCAGGCGGCGCACCTCCGCGCTGTTCTGCCCGTCGAGGTTGACACGGCTGCCCCACCCGCTTTGTTCCTCGGTCAGGTAGGGCCCGAACAGCGGCAGGTAGTTACCGCTGGGTCCCAGGTGGTTGTAGACCACGTCCTGCACCACGGCCAGCCCGAGGGAGTGCGCGGCGTCGACGAAACGCCGGTAGGCGTCCGGTCCACCGTACGGCTCATGGACGGCGAACCAGGCCACCCCGTCGTACCCCCAGCCGTGCTCCCCGTTGAAGGCGTTCACCGGCATCAGCTCGACGAAGTCCACGCCGAGTTGCACCAGGTGCGGCAGTCGTCCGATCGCAGCGTCGAGCGTGCCCTCGGGGGTGAAGGTCCCGACGTGCAGTTCGTAGATCACGCCGCCGGACAGCTGGCGCCCCGTCCAGCCGTTGTCGTGCCAGGTGAACCCGCCCGGCTCGAACGTGCGCGACAACCCGTGGACGCCGAACGGCAGCCACCGGCTGCGCGGGTCGGGCACCGGGTCGGCGCGGTCGTCGATCAGGTAGCCGTAGTCCACCCGTCCCAGCGGTTCCGGCTCGGACGGTGTCCACCAGCCGTCGTCGGTCCGCGTCATGGGCACGATGCGATTGGCGACCTGCAGCCGCACCCGTTCCGGAAGGGGCGCCCAGATGTCGAAGCGCCCGCGTTCCCCGGCCCGACGCTCCTCGCGTACCAGCAGCGCCACCGGGTAGTCGGCCAGCACGTCGGCCACCAGCGCGCGACCGAACTCGTCGACAGTCACCAGCCGCCCGGACACCTCGTCGCGCCAGCGCCCTTCCGGGAGCGACAGGATGGTGTCGCCCCACCCACCGGACGCCTCGAGGCTCACCGGCAGCCGCGTGGCGAGCGTGATCGCCCCGCCTCGGTCGAAGGTGATCAGGTGGCCGGCCGCGGCGCCGGCGGCTGCCAACGGCGTGTAGCCACCGAACAGCTCGGCGTGGTCACGGCGCAGCGTCAGCGCCTGGTGCACCAGCAGCAGCTTGGCCTCACCGACGTCGCCCGGGGCACAGGCAAGGGCGGGACGCCGACCGGTGCGCACCTCGGTGAGCAGCCGCACCCGCTCGGTGAAGTCGACCGGCCGCCGGTTGTCGGGGTCGACGAGGCTGAGCTCCCACAGCTCGCTGCCCTGGTACAGGTCGGGGACTCCGGGAATGGTCAGGTCGAGCATCTTCGCGGACAACCCGTTCACCCACCCCGGGCCGGCGACCCGGTCCGCCACCCGCTCCAGCACCGCTGTCACGGCCGGGTCGTCGAAGGCGGCGTCGATGCAGGCCTGGACCGTCGACTCGTAGGCGGCGTCCGGCGCCGTCCAGCCCGTGTGGTCGCCGCCTTCGCGCATGGCCTTCTCCGCGTAGGCGTGCAGCCGTTCACGGTCGGCCGGCCAGACGCCGACGACGGCCTGCCACAGCAGGTTCGCGAACCCCGGATCCGGCATGGGCACGAGCCGCTGCAGCTCCGCCAGGGCCTGGGCCCACTCCCCCGGCACCTCGGACAGCACGCTGATGCGGGCACGGACGTCCTCGCCGCGCTTGGTGTCGTGGGTCGTGCCAGCGGTCAGCGCTGCGGGCCACGTCTGCTGCCGCAGGCTCATCAGGCGGTGGAAGTCCTCGACGCCCACGGAGAACAGGTCGGGGTCGCCGCCCACCTCGTTCAGGGAGGTCAGCCGTGACCAGCGGTAGAACGCACCGTCTTCGACCGCCTTGGCCATCACCATGCCGGAGGTCTGCTGGAAGCGCTGCGCCGGCCCTGACGCGCCGTCGGCCAGCACGGGGTAGATCAGGTCCAGCACGGGGCCCAGGTCGGGACGGTGCTCCCACGCGAACCCGAACGCGCGGTCGAGGTGCTCGCGTCCCTCGGGCAGGTAGGAGCGATACACCTCGAAGTCGGCGAGCAGTTCGGCGACAGCTGCCACCACCTGCTCGAAATCGGGCAGTTCGGCAGCGTCCATGCTGGCGAGCACCTCGCGCGCGATGCGC
>JBBRIY010000084.1:0-9332 GCA_038220215.1 Propionibacteriales bacterium | reverse complement strand
CCGGACGTGGTGAGGCTCAGCCACAGGACCGGCCGCGTGGTACACGTCTGGACGGTGAACGAAGAGGCCGAGATGCACCGGTTGATCGACCTCGGGGTTGATGGCCTTGTCAGTGACGACATCACGACGCTCAAGCGGGTTCTGCTCGCGCGTGGGCTCTGGGAGGGCGAGCAATGAAGAGCACAAAGGAACAGCGCGCCTGGTACTGGTACGACTGGGCGAACTCCGCCTACATCACAACGACGGCCACCGTGATCATCGGCCCGTACCTCACCAGCCTCGCAACCAACGCTGCCTGCCCCGACCTCGCCGACGGGGCGACGTGCCTCAACCCGGTGATGCTGCTGGGCATCTTCCCCGTCCTGCCGGGTGCACTGCACCCCTTCCTCGGCACCCTCAGCACCATCGTCTCCGCTGTCCTGCTGATCTTCGTCGGGGCTGCCGCCGACCGTTCCGCGCATCCGCACCGCTGGCTGGGTGGCACTGCTGCCATCGGCGCCATCGCCGCGAGCCTGATGTTCTTCCTGCAGGGCGACAACTGGCAGCTCGGAGCGTGGCTGATGATCATCGCCAGCTTCGCCGCCGGTGCGTCCTTCGTTGTCTACGACGCCATCCTCGTGCGAATTGCCGGACCGGACGACCGTGACCGGGTGTCCAGCAGGGGCTGGGCCTGGGGCTATCTGGGTGGCGGGCTGCTGCTGGCGATGAACTTCGTGCTGATGTCCAGCTACGAGAGCCTCGGCATCACCTACGGCCTCGCGATCCGGCTGAGCCTGCTCTCAGCGGGCCTGTGGTGGGGCATCTTCACCATCATCCCCGTGGTCGGGCTGCGCAAGCTGCCCCGTTCGGTGCCACTGCAGGTGAAGGCCAAGAACCCGTTCGCCCAGCTCGGCGACACCTTTCGGGACATGCGCAACTACCCCCAGACCGTGCTCTTCCTGCTGGCGTTCCTCTTCTTCAACGACGGCATCCAGACCGTGATCGTGCAGTCGAGCCTCTACGCGTCAGCAGAGCTCGGCATGGAGACCCAGCAGGTCCTGATGACCTTCCTGCTGACCCAGATTGTTGCCTTCGGTGGAGCCCTGCTGTTCGGCCGCATCGCTGCCGTCATCGGGGCCAAGCGGACGGTGGTCGGCGGCATCGCGATCTGGCTGGTCGTCGTGGTGGTGGGGTTCATCCTGCCGGCGGGCAGCTTCCCTGCGCTGCTGGGACTCGGCGCCGCCATCGGCCTGGTGATGGGCGGCACCCAGGCGCTGGCCCGTTCGATGTACAGCCAGCTGGTGCCGCTGGGCCGCGAATCGGAGTACTTCAGCTTTTACCAGGCCATGGAACGGGGTACGAGTTGGCTGGGTACCCTGACCTTCGGACTGGTCTTCCAGTTCACCCAGTCCTACCGGCTCGCATTGGTGGCCCTTGCCATCTTCTTCGTCGTCGGTGGAGTCCTGCTCACCCGCGTCGACATGCGCAAGGGAATCACTGACGCCGGGAACGCGTTGCCAAAGGTGCTCTGAGAATTGCATCCGGGGAGTTTGCCCACCCTGGTTAGCTGGGAGCGGAGGGAGTGTAATGGCTGAGAATCGTGCATTGAAGGGATCCGGACTGGGTGCCAAGAGCCACGCCGACCCGAGTGGGGTCGAATTGGCGCCGCGTCAGGAGATCGGGTTCGACTGCCCGAAGGGCCACCACTTCGCTGTGGTCTTCGCGGAGGAGGCGGACCTTCCCACGGAGTGGGAGTGCCCGCGCTGCGGCGAGACGGGCAAGCGTTCCGATGGTGTCGTCTCCGAACCGAAGGAGACGAAGGTGGCGCGTACCCATTGGGACATGTTGCGGGAGCGTCGCTCCATCGAGGAGCTCGAGGACCTGCTGGCCGAGAGGCTGGACCAGATCCGCGGTGAGGACCACTAGCTGGTCGGCGGTCAGTCTTCGATCTCGCCCTTGATGGGATCCTGCTGAGGGCCTGCCGGCGGGGTGTCGACGGTTTCGCCCTCGATCACCGTGCCGGGGGCGAAGCGCGCCTTCATCACGCCGAGGTCGAGGCCCTGCTTGGCCACCTGTCCGGCGAGGAGAAGCCCGATCAACCGCCGGGCGATCGGACGGGTCACCGGCAGCAGGCACACGAGGCCGATGACGTCGGTGAAGAAGCCGGGCAGGATCAGCATGATGCCACCCACCAGTACCAGGGCAGCGTCCGCGAGTTGCCCGGTGGGCATCTTCCCGGTGGCGTAGGCGTCCGTCAGCGCTGCCCAGGCCTTGCGACCCTCGCGGCGCATCAGCCAGACGCCCACCAGCGCCTCCGCGACGAGGATCGCCAGCGTCCAGGGCACGCCGATGACGTGGCCCACCGTGGTGAGCAGCCAGACCTCTGCCACGGAGACCAGGATGAACCCCATCACGACCAGCGGCAGCAGGAGGCGTCGCCGCATCGGAACGTTGGCGGTCACTGTTGGTTGCCTGCCTTCTGCTCCTGCCTCCCTTTCAGGAGGTGCGTGAGCTGTCCGAGCCGGTGCGCCAAGCCCCATCGGGTGGTCAGGAGCATCGCCTCTCCGACGATCTTCCCGCTCATCTTGGACGTGCCGTACTCGCGTTCGATGAACTCGATCGGCACCTCAGCCACGGTGAAGCCGTTCTTGAGGGCGCGCCAGATCAGGTCCACCTGGAAGCCGTAGCCGGCCGCCTCGACGCCGGCGAGGTCAATGCCGCGAAGGGTTGACGCGCGCCAGGCGGCGAAGCCACCGGTGGCGTCCTTCACGCTGAGGCCGAGCCACACCCGCGTCCACAGGTTGCCGCCGCGGGAGAGCAACTCGCGATGGAACGGCCAGCCCTTGGTTGAGCCGCCCTTCACATAGCGCGAGCCCTTCACGACGTCGGCCGTCTTGAGCCGTTCCAGCATCCCCGGCAGGTACTCGGGCTGGTGGGAGCCGTCGGCGTCGTGCTCAACGAGCACGTCGTAGCCCTGCTCGAGACCCCAGCGGAAGCCGGCGATGTAGGCGGCGCCCAGGCCTTCCTTGCCCTTGCGGTGCAGCACGTGGATGTGGTCGTCGGTGGCCGCGAGGCCGTCGGCGAGGGCGCCGGTGCCGTCGGGCGAGTTGTCGTCGGCAACCAGGATGTGGGCCGAGGGAACGGCCTTCCGGATCCGGGCCGTGATCGGCTGGACGTTCTCCGCCTCGTTGTAGGTCGGGATGATCACGAGCACGCGCTCCAGCGATCCGTTCGGGTCGGTCATGTGCTTCTCTCCAGTTCCGGGGCCTTCGGTTTCATTCTGCCGTACAGATGAGTTCCGGCCAGCCAAACGAACGCGGCGAGCGAGATTCCCAGCTCGAGCCAGGTTGCCAGCCAGGTCGCGGGCGTGAGGCCGGTTCGCTGGGGCAGGGTGACGACCCCGGAGGCTCCGACGTGCTCGGGTGCGGTGAAGGCAACCGACCCGTCGGCGTTGATCAGGCCGGAGACGCCGCTCGTGGTGACCACGAGGATCTCGCGGCGCAGTTCCATGGCCCGCGCCCTCGTGATGGCGAACTGCTGCTCGATCTGGCCGGTGCCCTGGTACATCGCATTGCTGGACTGCACGACGATCACCTGACCGCCGCGGGTGACGGTGTCGTAGGCGAAGTCGTCGTAGACCAGGTCGTAGCAGATCATGATGCCCAGGGTGGTCTGGCGCCCGTCGGGCAGTGTCACGGGCATCACACCCGGCTCGTTGCCCGGCACCGACTGCTCCCCCACGTAGCGCAGCTCGGGGATGATCGGCAGCAGCAGCGAGCGCAGGGGCACCCACTCGCCGAAGGGGACGATGCCACGCTTGATGTAGCGGGACACCTCTCCGGCCACCGGGTCCCACCACAGGGAGGCGGTCTGGCGCTCGTCGGTGCCGGGACCGGCGAGGATGACACCGACCAGCGCCGGCACCCCGATCCGCTGGACCTCGGAGCGGACCAGTTGTCCGGTGGTGGCGTCGGCGTACGGATCCATGTCGGTCGAGTTCTCCGGCAGGACGATGAAGTCGGGCCTGGCGACCTCCCCGGCCTCGACCCGTTCGGCCAGCCGGTAGGTCTCCGCAACATGGTTGCGGGTGATGGTGCGGGCCTCGCCCAGGCCATAGACCCCGCCGCCGGGGGCACCGCCCTGCACCCAGCCGGCGTTCACCGTGCCCACCTGCTGGCCGACCGGCACGAGCGTCCCGGCACCGGCGAGGGCGAGGATTCCGAGCAGGACGGCGCCGGCGACGACGGTCGTGCGTCGCGCGGGCTGGACGGCGAGTCGCGCGATGCCCTGCCCGATCAGTGCGGTCACGAAGCTGAGACCGCCCACCCCGACCAGCGGGAGCACCCACGCCAGCGGCGAGTCGACCATGGCGAACCCCAGCCGCATCCAGCCGAAGCCGTTGAACGGGAACCGGGCGTAGGTGAACTCGATGCCGGTCCAGCATGCGGCGGCCAGCACCGGCCACCACCGGCTCCGGGTGGCGAGCTTGAGCAGGGCACCGAGCAGGCCGTAGAACAGGGCTTCGAAGCCGACCAGCCCGAACATGGCCTGGACGAAGATGACCTGCATCCAGCCGATACCCAGCAGCAGGAAGCCGATGCCGTAGGCAAAGCCGAGGCCGGCTGCTCCACGGACCCGGCGTGCACCGAGCACGGCGAGGGTGAGTCCGGCGACCCCGAACGGCAGGAGTGCCCACCAGCCGAAAGGCTGGAACCCGAGTGCTGTCAGCACCCCGGAGAGAATCGCGATGGCCGCCCGCACGCCCCAGTGCCTCGCGGCGAGCCAATCGATCACCCCCGAAGGATAGATGAGGAGGCCGCACGCCCCTGCCACCCCCGACTTGTCAGAACCACGGAGGCCTATAGCCCCCCGTGGTTCGGACAAGTCGGAGGTGGAGTGGCAGCATGGGGCGATGCCAGAGCCACGGTTGCTGCTGTTCGACACCGCTTCGCTGTACTTCCGCGCGTTCCATGGCATCCCTGCCACGCTGCGGGCCGAGGACGGACGCCCCGTGAACGCCGTGCGGGGGTTGCTGGACTTCCTGGCCCGCTTCATCACCGACTACGCCCCCACCGAAGCGGCCTGCTGCTGGGACAACAGCTGGCGGCCGGCCTGGCGTGTCGCGCTGATCCCGAGCTACAAGGCGCACCGGGTGGCCTACCGCGACGTCGAGCTGGTGCCCGAGGAACTGGTCGCGCAGGTGCCCCTGATCCGCGAGGTGCTGGCAGCGCTCGGGTTGCCGGTGGTGGGCAAGGACGGCTTCGAGGCCGACGACATCATGGGGACGCTGGCCACTCATGCCGGGAAGCCGACCGATGTGGTCACCGGTGATCGCGACCTGTTCCAGCTGGTTGACGACGAGCTCGGTATCCGGGTGTTGTACTGCGGCAAGGGCGTGGCCAACCATGACCGCGTCGACACCGCGTGGCTGCGGGCCAAGTACGACATCGACGGGCCCGGCTACGTCGACTTCGCCGTCCTGCGCGGCGACGCGTCCGACGGGCTGCCCGGTGTTGCGGGCATCGGGGAGAAGACGGCAGCCCGCCTGGTCACCGACTACGGCGGCATGGAGGGCATCCTCGGTGCTGTCATGGCTGGACGGCTCTCCCCCACCATCACCTCCCGGGTCACCGCGGCGATCGACTACCTTGGCGCGGCCGGTGAGGTGGTGGCCGTGCGGCGCGACGTCGAGCTCGGGCCGCTCGACCTGACGCTCCCGAGCGGCCCCGCCGACCCCGAGGCGTTCGCGCGGCTGGCAACGGAACTGAAGCTCGGCGGTGCTGCCGACCGCATCCTTGCCGCACTCGCGCGACGCTGACGCCGATCAGCCCTTCTGCGCGGCGTCCGGTGCGGGAGTACTGGTGGGAACCGTCTGGTTCCACAGCTCGATGGTCTGTAGCACCCAGTAGAGGATGAACAGCGCCAGCAGGACGACCTCGACCCAGAAGATCACGGGGAAGGGCTGGCTCGTCTCGGTGTAGACGAAGTTCTGGGTGCCGGTGACGAGGAAGACGACGACGCCGAACAAGGCGAAGACCACCATCAGCCAGGCGATCACCCGGTACCAGCCGCGGTACCAGCTGGCCGGCTTGTTGATGGCGGGGTCTACCGGTGCGGTGTAGCTGGCGTTGATGAAGACGACAACGCCAAGGATCACGAAGAAGGAGATCGCACTGGCGTAGTGGGCGAACTGGAGGAATTGCGGGCGGGCGAGGAAGAAGCTCGCCGTGATCAGCACCCAGACGCTGGTGACCACCCCGACACCGGTCGTTGTCGGCGCGTCCCACTCCTCGCTCTGGCCCTCGAGCAGCCGGCGTGCCCACAGGTAGCCGAGGGCGAGCAGGCCCAGCGCCAGGTAGGCGCCGACGTTGAGGCCCACGGCTTCCACGAGCGACTGCGGCACGCAGTCCTTGCCGACCGGTTCGCAGGAGGCGTCCTGGATGGGGGTCGGGACGAAGGCCACCATCGGGATCAGCACTCCCGCGACGTCGAGCAGGGTGTTCTCCCAGCCCGGCCGGCCCTTCACCGTGACGAGCGCGAGCCCGACGAGGATCAGCGTGCCGGTGAAGATCGTCTGGATGGGTGTGTAGAAGGTGGCGCTCACCGACGGTGGGATGCGCATGCCCACAGAGATGATGTAGCCGATGACCCCGATGCCGAGAAGCAGGCCGCCGGCGACCATGCCGAGCCTCAGGGTGCGGTAGGTCTCGAGTTCTGCGCTGGGATTGTCCATGGTCGGCCCCCGTCCGGTGCGACCGAGGCGGAGGCCAGGTCGTCCTCGTTCGGAGCGTCCCAGATGCGGCTTTGATACCGCCATTGCCAGCTCTACGTACCCGTGCGGTGGCCTCAGGCGCGCAGGGAATACACCGCGGCGCCGGCCACGACGTTCGCCAGGCGGTCCCCCGACTTCAGGGGGACGCCGCCGGGACTCAGCACGATCCGCTGCTCGATGGTCAGGCCGAGTCGTGTGAAGAGCTCCTCGAGCTCGACGAGCGTGGTGTGCCGCAGGTTGGGCGTGTCGTACCAGGCATGCGGCAGTTCCCGCGACATCGGCATGCGTCCGCGCAGCAGGCGGAGGCGGTGGCGCCAGTAGCCGAAGTTCGGCACCGAGACGATCAGCCGGTCGGCGATCCGTCCCATGTGCTGCAGCACCTCGTACGGACGGTGCAGCGTCTGAACGGTGCGCGACAGCACGACCACGTCGTAGGAGTGGTCGGCGAAGTCGTCAAGTTCCGCGTCGATGTCGAGCTCGATCACCGGGACGCCGAGCCGGATCGCCCCGACGACCGAATCGGGATCGATCTCAACGCCGGTGCCCCGGCAGTTCGCCGATTGCATCAGTTCCGACAGCAGCGCCCCGGAACCGCAGCCGAGGTCGAGCACCCGACTCCCCGAAGGGATCAGGCTTGCGACGAGTTCGAGATCGGGACGAAGGGTCATCGCGACACCTCCGAAAGGGCACGGTCGAAGTAGGCCACCAGGGTGGCGTGGTACAGCGGCACGGCCAGCAGGAAGGAATCGTGGCCGTAGGTGGACGGGATTTCCCGGAAGGTCACCGGTTGTCCCGCGTGTTCCAGGGTGCGCACGATCCTGCGTGAATGGTCGGTGCCGAACCGCCAGTCGCTGGCGAAAGACAAGACGAGCCAGTTGACCGGGTTGGTCCTCACCGCGTCCAGGGCCGTCGGATCCACGAACGGATCGAAGTAGTCCATCACCCGGGTCAGGTACAGGTAGCTGAGGGCGTCGAACCGTTCGAGGAACACCTGCCCCTGGTGATTGAGGTAGCTCTCAACGGTGAAGTCGATGCCGAAGCCCGGCTGCAGCCGGTTCGGGTCCACCTCTCGGCCGAATTTCTCGGTCAGGGCGTCCTCGGAAAGGTAGGTGATGTGCGCCATCATCCTCGCGATCGACAGGCCCACGTCGGGATTCACCCCGGAGGCCGCGTAGGCGCCGGCGGCGAAGTTGGGGTCGGACATGATCGCTCGTCGAGCGACGGCAGAGAAAGCGATGTTCTGGGCGGTGAGGCGACTCGATGCCGCGATGACCAGGGCGTTCGCCAGCTCCTCCGGATGGTCCAGGCCCCATTGCAGCACCTGCATGCCACCCAGGGAGCCGCCGATCGCGGCGAGCAGGCGGCTGATGCCAAGGTGCCGCACCAGCGCGCGGTGCACGGCCACCAGGTCGCGCGTCATGAGCACAGGGAAGTCCAGCGCGTAGGCCTGGCCGGTCGCCGGATTCGCCGAGGACGGCCCGGTGCTGCCCTGGCAGCCGCCGATCAGGTTGGCGCAGATCACGAAGAAGCGGTCGGTGTCCAGGGGCTTGCCCGGACCGATCAGGTTGTCCCACCACCCCGGACGGGTGTCGCCGGCGTGCCAGCCGGCGGCATGGGCGTCGCCGGTGAGCGCATGGCAGACGAACACGGCGTTGTCGGCAGCAGGCGAGAGTGTTCCGTAGGTCTCGTAGGCCACGTCAACCGGGCCGAGGGTGCCGCCCTGCTCGAGCCGCAGCGGGTTCTCAGCGGTGAAGAGCCGGACCGTCTGGGTGCTCACGACGCCGACCGAACCGGCCTTGGGCGTCCCGAGCATGCACTACCTCTTTCTGAGCGGGCTTCACTATAACCGCCGGCGGGCGCTCGGCCCGGTCGTGGGAGAATGGCCGGGACGCTGTGAAAGGACCACGATGAGCGAAACCTCCGACCGCCTCCGGACCGACCTGGTGACCGCCATGAAGGCACATGATGCGGTGACGCTCTCGACGCTGCGCATGACCATCGCAGCGATCATGAACGAGCAGGTTGCCGGCAAGGAGGCCCGGGTGCTCAGCGAAGTCGAGGTCGTGGGAGTCCTGAACCGCGAGGTCGCCAAGCGCCGCGACTCCGCAGAGGCCTACACCGCTGGCCACCGTCCCGAACTCGCAGGCAAGGAACTCTCCGAGGTCGAGGTGCTGCAGCGCTACCTGCCGGCCTCCCTCGCCGACGACGAACTCGATGCCATCGTCGCTGAGGAGGTCTCCGCTGCAGCGGCCAGCCTGGGCGCCGCGCCGTCGATGAGGCAGATGGGCCTGGTGATCAAGGCCGTCAACGCCCGCGCCGCCGGACGCGCAGAAGGCGCCAAGGTTGCAGCGAAGGTCAAGGCCGCCCTCGCCTGATAGTCCCTACCAGTCCATTCTTCCCACAGAAGCCGCCGCTTGCCTCAGAAGCCGCCGTTCAAACGGCGGCTCCTGCAGTAAGTGGCGGCGTTTGCGTGCGGGACGGTTCACCACCAGCCCTGGCGCTTGGCCCAGCGCAGCAGGAAGAGGGAGAGCGCGAGCATCGAACCCAGCAGGATCGACAGCCACATCCAGTTCGTCGCGTC
>JBBRIY010000083.1:0-9442 GCA_038220215.1 Propionibacteriales bacterium | reverse complement strand
CTGGGCACCACCTCGATCGTGGACTGCCCCACCAGGTGGGCCGTGGACAGCCCGGGCCAGCGCAGGTCGGCGGCCACCAGTACCCGACCGGCCAGCGCCTCGTGCAGCCGGGCGCAGGTGCGGAAGACCGTGTCGCCTTCTGGCACGGCTAGCCCCGCAACCTCAGGCCGCGCGGGGTGAGCCCGAACCCGGCTCCGGCAAGGGCGAGCGCGAGCGGCTGCCCCGAGCCGAGTACCGACTCACCGTCCACCTTCTGCACGGTGAGCTTCCCCAGGGCGTGGACGGCGCCGGCAAGCGCCGCGGCCGCCGGTTCCAGCAGCGCCGCCTCGTCCGACCAGGACAGGACTGTGCGCCCGCCCCGTTCGACGTAGAGAACGAGGCTTCCGTCGACAAGGACGACGAGCGCGCCGGCCTTGCGCCCCGGCAGGTGGCCGGACTCCTGCTGCCGGGCTGGCCAGCCGAGCGCCGCGCCGTACGGGTTGGCCGGATCGGTGGCGGCAAGGACGAGCGCGGGTCCGGTGTGGTCGCCCTCCAGGGGGCGGGCCATCGCCCGCAGCCGGTCAACTGCGCCCACGCCCCCGAACTGGGCGGCACCAAGCCCTTCGACGAAGTAGCCGCGACGCACCCGTCCGGTGTCCTCTGCGGCCGCCAGCACACGGTAGACGCCGGCGAACCCGCCGGGTACCTCCTCTGCACCGACGCTGCCGCGGGTGACCACGCCATAGCGATCGAGCAGGAGTTCGGCCCGTGCCACGGCGCGAGTGGTCGCATCGGTCTCTGCCGACGGCAGGGCGAACCAGCGGCCGACCGTCTCGGGCGGTCCACCGCGGCGAGGCAGCGGCGCCCGTGGCAGGCCGCGCCCGTAGCGCCCCCGGGCCGGTCCGGCCGGCTTGCTGCGGTGCGCGGGACGTCCCTGGATCAGTACGCGCAGCGGCGCAAGGGTGTCGTTGCCGAGGCGACCGGCCCAGGCCAGGTCCCAGAGGGCGCGGCTGAGCTCGGCATCGTCAACCCTCAGCTGGTCGGCGAGGGCCCGGAAGAAGTAGCCACCGCCGCCAATGGCCTCCAGCACCCTCGTGGCCAGATCGTCGGTGACTGTCTCCGGCTCGCCGAGGGTGAGCGGTGCGAGTTCCGCGGGATGCAGCGAGACCCAGCCGTCCGTGCCGGCCAGCGAGCCGTGGCCCTGCCAGAGCAGCTCCCCGGCCGTGGTCAGCTCGTCGAGCATGCCGGGACGGTAGTCGCGCACCCGGGCCGGCAGGATCAACGACTCCAGCGCGCTGGCCGGCACCGGCACTCCGGCCAGTTGTTCCGCTGCCCGCAGGACGCCGTCGGTGCCGCGCAGTTCGCCGACGCCCTGCCAGGACGGCAGGAACCGGGCGAAGTCGGTGGCCGATACCGGCTCGACCGCCTCCCGCAGCGATGCCAGCGACCGGCGACGCAGCAGACGCAGGACGCGGGCGTCGCAGAACTGTGCGTCCGTGGCCGTGGGGGACCAACGTGGCCCGTCGTTCGCCCGCTCACGCACCTCATCAGGGATCGTGGTGTCCGGGAGGCTGGGCGGCACCCACCCCATGGGCTTCAGGTCACCCTCGACCAGACGTCCGGTGGCGACCAGGCGTCGCAACACGTCCCGGGCGACCGCCGGACCGATGCCGAGCCAATCGGCGGCTTCGGTCGCGGTGAACACCGCGTGGGTGCGCGCGTAGCGGGCCAGCAGCTCCCCGAGCGGGTCGGTGACCGGCGCCAGCAACGCGTCCGGCAGTCCCTGCGGCAGGGGCACCCCGAGGGCGTCGCGGACGCGGGCCGCGTCCTCCACGACTGCCCAGCGGGACTCCCCCCGTCCGGTCAGCTCGATCACGCGGCGGGCGTGCACCAGGTCGGCCAGCCAGGCGTCCACCACCTCCGGCTCGGCCCGGCAGCGGCGGTGGAGCGCCGTCGTCGACAGCGGCCCGATGCCCCGCAGCACGTCGGTGAGCTCGTCGGCGTCGCGTGCCTTGCGAGGATCGTCGAGGTGCTGGAGTTCCACCTCTGTGCGGGTGAGCGCGTCGGGGTCGAGGAGCTCTGCCAGCGACAGCCCCTCGGTCGTGCCCAGCAGCTCGGCCAGCAGGGTCGGGTCGAGCGACAGTGCGGCGGCGCGGCGTTCGGCCAGCGGCGAATCGCCCTCGTAGAGGAACTGCGCGACATAGCCGAACATGAGCGAGGAGGCGAAGGGGGACGGCTTCGGGGTCTCGACGGCGACCGTCGCCACCCGGCGGCTGCGGACGTCGGTGAGGAGCTCGACCAGGCCGGGCACGTCGAACACGTCGTTCACGCACTCGCGGACGGCTTCGAGGACGATCGGGAAGCTCGGGTACTGGCTGGCGACCTCGAGCAGCTGGGCGGACCGCTGGCGCTGTTGCCACAAGGCCTGGCGCTGGTCGGGACGGCGCCGCGGCAGCAGCAGGGCTCGCCCGGCGCACTCGCGGAAGCGGGAAGCGAAAAGGGCCGACCCGCCGATCAGCTCCGTCACGCCGGTCGCGACATCGTCGGGGTCGGGGAAGATCAGTTCGAGGAGTTCGTCCAGCTGGTCCTTCGATGACCGCGACCGGCCCCCGTCCTCGGGCTCGACCGCACCCCACTCGTTGTCGGGAAGGCGGAACACCAGGCCGTCGTCGGCGTGCATGACCTGGACGTCGACGCCGTAGCGTTCCTGCAGCCGGGCGGCCACCATCAGTGCCCACGGGGCGTGCACCTGTGCGCCGAAGGGGGAGTGCACCACGACCCGCCAGTCGCCGATCTCGTCGCGGAAACGCTCGACGACGATCTGGCGGTCGTGTGGCAGGCGCCCGATCGCCTCCTGCTGCTCTGTGAGGTAGCTGAGCAGGTTGTCCGCGGCCCACTCGTCCAGCCCGGAAACCCGCACCCGCTCGCGCGCGACCTCCGGCGCGAGGCCGGCGACCTCGCGGACGAACGCGCCGACGGCCCGTCCCAGCTCCGCCGGACGGCCGAGCGTGTCGCCCTTCCAGAACGGCAGGCGCGCCGGAACCCCCGGCGCCGGGGTCACCAGGACGCGGTCGTGGGTGATGTCCTCGATGCGCCACGTTGAGGTGCCGAGGGTGAACACGTCGCCGACCCGGGACTCGTAGACCATCTCCTCGTCGAGCTCGCCGACGCGGCGGCCGGTGCCCTCACCCGCGAGGAAGACGCCGTAGAGACCGCGGTCGGGGATGGTGCCGCCAGAGGTGACCGCCAGGCGTTGCGCACCACGGCGTCCGACGAGGGTGTCGGCGACGCGGTCCCAGACCAGGCGCGGACGCAGCTCGGCGAACTCGTCGGACGGGTAGCGGCCGCTGAGCATGTCCAGCACGGACTCGAGCACGCCGCGGGTGAGCCCGGAGAAGGAGGCAGTCCGACGCACGAGCGCCTCGACGTCGCCCACCGTCCACTCGTCGAGGGCCACCATGGCGACAATCTGCTGCGCGAGCACGTCGAGGGGGTTGGCCGGCAGGCGCAGGGCTTCGATAGCGCCGGCGCGCATGCGTTCGACGATGACAGCCGTCTGCACCAGGTCTCCGCGGAACTTCGGGAACATCACCCCGCGCGACACCGCACCCACCTGGTGCCCGGCCCGTCCCACCCGCTGCAGGCCGGACCCCACAGACGGCGGCGACTCCACCTGGATGACCAGGTCGACAGCACCCATGTCGATGCCGAGCTCGAGGGAGGAGGTGGCCACCACAGCTGGCAGCCGCCCGGCCTTCAGGTCCTCCTCCGTCTGCTGTCGCTGCTCCCGGCTGACCGACCCGTGGTGTGCCCTTGCCAGCACCGGCGGTGCGCCTTTGCTGATCGCCGACTGCGCCATGACCTGGGCCGGCGCGCGGGTCGAAACGCTGCCTGAGGAGGCTCGTTGGTTGGTGGGTGAGCCGTCAGGGGTCGGGCCCTTGCCAGGCTCGGGGACCAGTGATTCGAGCCGGTCGAGCCAGATCTCGTTCAGGCGTGCGGTCAGCCGCTCGGCCAGGCGGCGGGAGTTCACGAACACCAGCGTCGACGAGTGCGATGCGATCTGGTCGACGATGCTCTCTTCGACGTGCGGCCAGATGGAGGTGCGTTCCGGCTCGCCCGCGGCCGGTCCGGAGAGGTCGCCGGTGGCCTCGCCGATCGCGGAGAGGTCGGGCACCGGCACGATCACCTCGAGGTCCCAGCGCTTCTCGCTCGGCGGATTGACCACGCTCACCTCGCGGCCCCCGGCGAGGAAACGAGCCACCTCCTCCACCGGACGCACGGTGGCCGACAGCCCGATCCGCTGGGCAGGCTTCGGCAACAACGCGTCCAGACGTTCGAGGCTGACCGCCAGGTGCGCGCCGCGCTTGGTGCCAGCGACGGCGTGAACCTCGTCGATGATGACGGTCTCGATGCCGCGCAGGGCGTCCCTGGCAGCCGAGGTGAGGAGCAGGAACAGCGACTCCGGCGTGGTGATCAGGATGTCGGAGGGACGCCGTGCGAACCCGCGCCGTTCCTCTGCCGGGGTGTCACCGGAGCGGACGGCGACCGTGATGTCGGGCCGGGGGAGCCCCAGCCGTGCGGCGGCGTGACCAATGCCGACCAGGGGGCTGCGCAGGTTGCGCTCGACATCGACGGCAAGCGCCTTCAGCGGCGAGATGTAGAGCACCCGGCAGCGGGCCGACGCGGCCACCGGGGGCTCGGTGGCGAGCCGGTCGATAGCCCAGAGGAAGGCAGAGAGCGTCTTGCCGGAACCGGTCGGGGCCACAACGAGGGTGTGCCGTCCAGACGAGATGGCGTCCCAGGCGCCCGCCTGCGCAGGCGTGGGCGCGGCGAAGTTGCTCCGGAACCACTCTCTGGTGGCCACGGAGAACCGGTCCAGCACGTCCCCCGCCATGGTGGCTCAACTGTGCCACGCCCCACCGACAGCCCCGTTCCGGGACTCCCCAGACACCGCCTCACTGCAGAGTGTGAAGGCGCCCACCGAACTCGGTGGACGCCTTCACAACCAAGCGAGGGTCAGGCCTCGGGGGCTGCCTCGGGGGCCGGGGTTGCCCCTGCTGCCTTCACGGCCGCCTTGCGTTGCGCGACGCGCTCGGCCTTCCGTAGCTCGCGCTTCTCGCGCCAGGTCTCGAGGACGTCGTAGAGCACCGGGACGAGAATCAGCGTCAGCAGGGTCGAGGAGATCAGGCCACCGATCACGACCACCGCCAGCGGCTTGGAGATGAAGCCGCCGCCGCCGGTCAGGCCAAGACCCATGGGGATCAACGCGAACACCGTGGCCAGCGCTGTCATCACGATCGGCCGGACGCGGAGTCGGGCGCCCTGGCGGATCGACTCCTCCACGCTGGCACCTGCCTTGCGTTTCTGGTTGATCAGGTCGATCAGCACGATCGCGTTGGTGACCACGATGCCGATCAGCATCAGCAGGCCGATCATGGACGGCACACCGAGTGGCGTGTCGGTGAGCAGCGAAAGGCCCAGCGCGCCAGTCGCAGCGAACGGGATCGAGACGAGCAGGATCAGCGGCTGCAGCAACGAGCCGAAGGTCGCCACCATGATCAGGTAGACCACGAAGATCGCCACCAGCATGGCGAGACCGAGCTGGGCGAACGACTCGGACTGCTGCTGGGACACACCGCCGACGCGGACGGTGACCCCGTCCGGCAGGCCAAGTGCGGCGATGCCGGCGTTGATCTGGGTGGTGGTGGCGCCGAGGTCGGAGGATTCCGAACTGGCGGAGAGCGTGGCAGCCCGCGTGCCGTCGACGCGGGTGACGCTTGCCGGGGCCGCGACCACCTGGACGTCGGCGACGGCCTTCAACCTGATCGGGTCGGCCGTGGCCTCACCCGCGGCCTTGCCGGCATCGGCGATCGACTGCTGCTTGGCCTGCGCCTCCAGGGACGCGCTGCGACCCTCCCGCACCCCGTCGAGCTGCTTGTCGGCCGCCGTTATGCCGCCCTTGGTCTGCGCGAGCGCGCCACTCAGGGCGCCGATCTGCGACGCGACTCCCGAGATCTGCCCGGAGAGCCTGAGCATGCCGACTAGCGCCGGATAACAGTCTGGGTCAATGACCGGTGGGACCTCGGAAGCGGCCGCCTGGCACTTCGCGGGAATCGCGGCGAGCTGCTTCTGGTAGCCGGCGAGCTGCCGCTTGGCCTTGCTGATCTGGCTGTTCAGCGTCTTGACGGCCTTCTGCGCGCTGGCCTTGCCCTTCTTGAGCGCCTTCACCTGATCGTTGTAGGCGTCCGTCGCAGACGCCTTGGCGTCGGCCTGCAGCTTGTCGGAGCGCGCGGTCACCTTGTCGGCGGCGTCGGACTTGGCGTTGCCGTTCATCGCCTGGGTGACCGGCAGCTTGATCTCGCGGAGCTCGGCGAGGCTCTTGACCGGGGTCTGCGAGCGCAGGTAGACGCTCAAGGTGGTGTCGGCCTGCGCCAGCGTGCCGATCTGCTGGCCGCGCACCGCGCGGGCCACAGCCTGACCGATCGAGACCTGGGTCATGCCGTTGTCGGCAGCCTTCTGCTCGTCGACGTTGACGGCGAGCTGCTCGCGGTCGTCACTGAGGTCGCTGGTGACATTGGTGAGGTCGGGGACGGTCTTCATCATCGCCAGCACCTTGTCGCTGGTGGACTTGAGCAGCTCTTCGTTCGAGCTCTCCACGTAGAGCACGACTCCGGACGTCCCGCCACCACCGCTGCCGATCGACACCTCGATGGTGCCGACCTCCTGCCCGAGGTCGGCGATGGACGTCCGCAGCCGAGCGGCAGCCTCGGTGGCATCGGCCCCCGGCTTCAGCGGGACGGTGTACAGCGCCTGATTGGTGTCGGCCTGGCTCCCCATGAAGACCGAGGTGGTGCCGCCGATGCTGGTGGTGTACGACTCCACGGCCGGGTCGGCACCGAAGACAGCCTCGAGCTGGCGGGCGGCGGCGTCCGTCTGCGTGAGCCCGGTGCCTGAGGGGAGCTTCTGGGTGACGGTGAGGCTCTCATTGCCCATCTGGCCGATGAAGTCGGTCTTCAGCTGCGGCGCAAGGGCCACCGTGCCGGCGAACAGGCCGAGGGCGATCAACAGCGTGATCCAGCGGTGGGCCAGGGCCCAGCTGAGCACCGGCAGGTACGCCTTCTGGACGAGGGTGTCCTTCTCGGGCAGTCCCTGCTGAGCGGCGATCTCGGCCTCCTGCTTCGCCGTCGGCTTCATGAACCAGGACGCGAAGATCGGTACGACGGTGAGGGAGACGAACAGCGAGGCGAGTAGTGCGACGCTGACAGCGACGGCGAAGGGACGGAAGATCGCTCCCGCCTGCCCCCCGACCAGGCCGATCGGCAGGAACACCGCCACCGTGGTGAGGGTGGAGCTGGTGATGGCCCCTGCGACCTCACGGACGGCGTTGGTGATCGATTTTCTCCCGAACTCGCCGTAGCCCTGGTGTCTCTTGATGTTCTCGATCACGACGATCGAGTCGTCGACCACGCGTCCGATGGCGACGGTGAGCGCCCCGAGGGTGAGGATGTTCAGGGTGTAGCCACCGACCCAGAGGCCGATCAGTGCGATCAGCAGCGACAACGGGATCGAGATGGCGGTGATCAGGGTGGGCCGCACGGAACCGAGGAAGATCAGGATCACGAGGATCGCCATGGCAAGGCCGATGGCCCCTTCGACGCTCAGGTCCTTGATCGAATCCTCGATGTAGGGCGCCTGGTCGAAGACCGTGGCGAACTCCGCACCGTTCCCGAGCTGCTTCGCCAGGTCGTCCAGCTGGGCATCGATGGCGTGGGAGACGCTGACGGTGTTCGCCTCCGCGTTCTTGGTGACCGTGATCGCCAGGGCGGTTTCGCCGTTGACCCGCGAGATGCTGGTGGTCTCGACCGGCTGTTCCTTCACGTCGGCCACGTCGCTGAGCACCACCGGGCCGTCGGTGCCCTGCAGCATCAGGTTCGAGATGTCTTCCGCGGTGGCGAAGGTCGTGCCGGTCTGCACGTCGTAGTTGGCGCTGTCGGTGCGCACGGTCCCGGAGGGGATCGCCGTCGAGTTGGCCGCGAAGAGCGCGCCGATCAGGGTCGGATCCACGCCGTACTTCTGGATCTGCGACTGCTTGTAGGTGATGACGATCTCGCGCATCTGCTCGCCGCTGACCGCGGCGTCCCTGACGCCGGGGGTCGACTTGAGGGCAGGCGCGACCACTTCGGTCACCTTGTTGGAGAGGTCGGTCAGGTTGTCGTTTGACGAGATCGCAAGGACAACGACGGGAATGTCGTCGGTGCCGCCGGTGAGCACGTTGGGGTCGACATTCGGCGGCAGTGTCGAGGAGATCGACGAGATCGCGCTGCGGATCTTGTTCGCCATGTCGTCGGCGACCAGCCCGTAGTCCCAGGTCGCAGTCACCTGGGAGACGCCGCTGGAGCTCTTCGAGGTGACCGAGGTCACGCCGGTGACACCCTTGACCGCTGTCTCGATGGGCTTCGACACCTGCGCCTCGACGACGTCGGGGGCCGCACCCGGGAAGATCGTCAGGACACTGCCACGCGGCAGGTCGATCGACGGGATGAGCTCCTGCTTCAGGGCGCTCGCCGCGTAGACACCGAGCGCGATGGTGAGCAGGCTGAGCAGCAGCACCACCGTCCGATGCGCGAGGCTGATCTTGGTCAGACGAAGCACTTCAATCCCCTTTGGTACGTTCCCACAGCGTGGCCACAACCAAGCCACATCAGTTAGCATAGCTCTAACTATTTCTGCAGCGGAAAGTGGTCCCTTGGTCGATTCAATGCCGTTTCTGGAGCTCGATGTTGAGCGCGCGGCGGTCGTCCGGGAGCTGTTCGAGACCAACTCCCGGGTCCACGACCGCGCTGTCGGACTGGTCGGGCCGATGCCTTTGCCGCCGGACCTGACCATGCAGCAGGTCCGGGTCCTCAGCCACATCACCAAGGACCCCGGCATCACCGGGCATGAACTCGGTGAGCGTCTCAGCGTGAGCGCACCGACGGCCAGTGGGTTGATCGACCGGTTGGTGGAGAAGGGCCTGGTCACCAGGGCCGACGACGCCCTGGACCGGCGCGTCCGCAGGCTGCACCCCACAGAACTCGGCATCGATGTCATCCGGCAGATGGATTCGATGTTCGGACGGGCGTTGGGCGTGGTGATCCAGCGCCTCTCGCTGGAGGAGCTCCAGCTTCTGTTGCGGGGTGCGCAGGCCATGCTGGACGCCCTCGAGGGCGCCCGCGCCGAGCAGCTCAAGGACTGACTTCGTCCGTCTGATCCCGGCTGTCACACGACACGCCGACGACACGCCGGAGGACCGAAAATTGGTCGAAATCATCCCTAAAAACCCCTTGCGGGGTGGCTTCCAACTGGACTAGAAATCTCTCACCGGGCCACTTCGGTGGACCGGGGATCGGAAGCAGGAAGTCAGTTTGCTGGTGGGCTTGCCCACTGGAACACCCGGTGATGCGGGGGTTGGCTGGCTGGTGGT
>JBBRIY010000082.1:0-9469 GCA_038220215.1 Propionibacteriales bacterium | reverse complement strand
ACCCAGTGGAACTGCAGCGCGGCCTGCGGATGCGCGTCCAACTCCTGGCCCTTGCGGCTCTCGTAGTTGGTGAAGAACACCAGCCCGCGCTCGTCGGCGTACTTGATCAGGACGATCCGGGTGGACGGGCGCCCGTCCGCGCCGACCGTGGCAACGGTCATCGCGTTGGGCTCTGGCACCAACGCCCTGACGGCTTCGGCCAGCCAGCGCTGGAACAGTGCCGCCGGCACACTGCCCGCGTCCAGCTCGTCGAGACTGCCCCGCTCGTAGCTCTTGCGAAGATCCCTCAACTCCATCAGCTCAGCCTATCGCCGCCCCCCGCCCCACCGAGGTGTCAGAATCTCAGGTTGGCCCAGCGACCTGAGGCTCTGACAAGTCGGTGGGGGGTTCGCCGCGGACAGCGACCAGGGGCGGCCGGTCGCCTCGGATCGAAGCCACCATGTCGGCTACCTGCCGGGTCGCGACCACGTCGTGCGCCCGGAAGACCGTGGTGCCGAGCCAGCCAGCGATCGCCGTCGCGGCGAGGGTGCCGAACAGCCGGTCGTCAACGGCCAGGTCGAGGGTCTCACCGACGAAGTCCTTGCGTGACAGCGCCTGCAGGACGGGGAAGCCGAGTCCTGCAATCGCACCGGTGGCCCGCAGCACCCGCAGCGAGTGCCGGGTGGTCTTGCCGAAGTCCAGCGTCGGATCGATGAGCACCCTCTCGGCCGGAATGCCCGCTGCGAGGGCGCGTGCTGCACCGTCGGTAAGGGCGCTGAGCACGTCGTGCACCACGTCGTCGGGATCGGGGCCATAGCTGATGTTCACCGGGTCGGTGCGCGGCGGAAGCCCGCCGGTGTGGGACACCACATAACCGGCGCCGAGCTGCGCTGCGACGGCCAGCAGCCCCGCGTCGGCACCCGCCCAGGTGTCGTTGACCAGATCGACCCCGGCGGGGGCGCAGGCCACAGCGACCTCGGAGCGCCAGGTGTCCAGGCTGAGGATCACGTCCGGGTGTCGCTCGCGCACGGCCAGAAGGAAGGGCCGGACACGCTCGATCTCCTCGGCGGCGTCGACCACGCCACCCTGCTGCCCCGCCCGCACACCCCCCACGTCGATCAGGTCAGCGCCTTCTGCGAGCAACCGGTCGACCGCCGCCAGGCCCGGTTCCAGGTCGGTGTAGCGGGCTGCGGCGTAGAACGAGTCAGGGGTGCGGTTCACGATGCCCATTACGGCCGGGTGTGCCGCGTCGAAGCGGCGTCCCCGCAGGACGAGGGGCGAGGTGGCGATCGGCGGGCTCGGCCAGGTTTCGGTCACGCCCCTACTGTGCCGCACGGTCTGGAACGGCGGGCCACCCACTGCTCACGGGCCTCCCGTGAACCAAACCCCGGAACCGTCCCCAGGTTCGGTTCAGGGCTTGGACCGAGTTTGGAACCGTCCCCAATTCGGTCCGGTCGGTGGTCTGGACCGAGTTGGGGACGGTTCCAAACTCGGTCCAGCGCACGGTTGTCTCGCGAGCTCCCGTTGCCCCGACGCCACCATCGGAGGAATCTGCACGTGGATGCCCGGTGGCTCTCCGAATCGGCCCGTGCACGCGATCCTGGTGCAGATTCCTCCCACACGTCCGGACACCGCCTATCGCGCGCGACGATCGGGCGCAAGAATCGGAGCAACGCCGAGGAGGCCCCATGAACCACGCGATCCTGTCGACCACCGAGTCGCAGGGCTTTCGGTCCGTCCGCGAGGCCGGCATCAGCCGTGAAGAGCGGTTCGCGCTCGGCACGGCGCTGCGTGATCAGGTGCCCTACGAGCGACTCGGCGACTGGACGGAGTCCAATGCCCGTTTCGACCCGATCGCCCTGATCGCGATGAGTCACGGCGGCCGCGTGAAGGACCTGGTCGGCATCCGCGTGGCCCGCATGGCCACCTCGCCCTACGGCTTCCTGCGCGGGGCCGCCGTGGTGATGGCAGCAGACGTCGCATCTCTGCCGTCAACGGGGATCCACCCGATCATCTGTGGTGATGCCCACTTGGGCAACTTCGGGTTCTACCGTTCACCCGAAGGCGCGCAAGTGATCGACCTCAACGACTTCGACGAGGCCCACCCGGGCGCCTGGGAATGGGACCTGCGCCGGCTGGTTGCGAGCGTGTGGGTGGCAGGACGAGAGAACGGCTACAGCGAGCAGGCCTGCGCGGCGTCGGCGCGCTCGTGCGTTGTCGAGTACGCGGCAGAGGTCAGCGAGCTGGCACACCAGCCGCTGCTGGCGCGCTCCTTCAACCGGCTCGACGTCTCCCGGCTCAAGGACTCGGTCAAGCAGAAGACCCTGCGCCACGAGATCAAGCGCGCGGTCAAGGACGCGAGGAAGCGCACCAACGACCGGGTGCTGCCCAAGCTCACCGGCGACATCGAAGGGCACCGCCGGATCATCGCCGAGCCGCCGATCACCACCTCTGTCGATGTGGCGGGTTCGGATGCCATCGGCGTCGGGCTGGATCAGTACCTCGGCACGCTCGCGCCCCACTGGCGCCGGGTGGTCGCGGGCTACACCCTGGAGGACGTCGCGCACCGGGTCGTCGGTGTGGGCTCGGTGGGGCTGCGGGCCTATGTCGCGCTGCTGGTCGGCTCCAGCCCCGACGACGTGCTGTTCCTGCAGTTGAAGGAGGCCCGCCGATCGGTGCTCGCCCGCTTCGTGCACGGCGAGGACGCCTGGCACGACCACCAGGGCCAACGCGTGGTCGAGTACCAGCAGGCACTCCAGACGGTCAGCGACCCGTTGCTCGGGTGGACGACGATCGAGGGCCGCGACTACTACGTGCGCCAGTTCCGCAACATGAAGGGGACGGTACCGCTGAACGCGATCCGCGAGGAGGCGCTCAGCGACTACGCCGGCATCGTCGGACGCCTCCTGGCGAAGGGCCACGCCCGCACGTCCGGGGCATCGATGGTTGCCGGCTATCTGGGGGACGGGGAGGGCGCGGGCGACGCCCTTGCACGGTTCGCGCGGCTCTACGCAGACCAGACCGAGGCCGACTGGACCGCGCTCGTCGCAGCAGCCAAGGCCGGCAAGCTGCTGATGTCCGACGACGCCTACATGAGCTCGGCGTTCCGCCCCGGCTGAGCTCAGCCCTGCTTGCGTCCGGCCGCCAGCAGGTGCGGGGATCCGCCTAGTACCGACGTTTCGCGTTCCAGCCGCCTGATCGCGGTGAGCGCCGTCTCCTGCAATGCCCCGCCGTCCAGCAAGCTCGCGTGCACCGGCCAGGGCCCTTCGACAGCCACGGGGCCATCCACCTCGAATCCTGCGGCGGCGACCTCTGTGGCCAGTTCGTCCGGCGTGTGGAAGTAGGCGGTCGTGAACCAGGCCGGGTGCGCGCCCGGGTTCCGGTGGACGCCGGCGGCAACGTCGTCCGCCACGATCGCGGGGAACGGTTCCTCCCCCAGGTAGCCGCGCATCAGCCCGTCGGCCGTGGAGGCCCAGCGTCCGATCGCTGCTGCGATCACCAGCCCGCCCGGACGCAGCACGCGCCACGCTTCCTGAAGCGCGACGGCCCGGTCGGCCGCCTCGGTGAGGTGGTAGAGCGGACCGAGCAGCAGCACGGCGTCCACGCTCGCATCGGCCTGGGTGAGGGCGCGGGCGTCGCCCACCTGGGCGCTGCGCAGCGGACGGCCGGCGCGAGCGGAGGCGTCGCTGGCGAGGTGGACATGCTTGGGCATCGCGTCCACCAGATCGACGGTGTAGCCGAGGCCCGCCAGCCACAACGCATACACCCCGGCCCCGCCACCGACGTCCAGCACCTCAGCCGGCGCGGAGGGCAGCCAGGCCTTGAGCAGTTCGCGAGTTCGCAGCAACTCGACCGGATCCGCACCCAGACGATCAGCCTCATCACTGCGCTCGTAGTAGCCAGCCATTGCCTCATCCACAGGCATTCTCTCCTTGTACGCAATTTCACGTAACAGTAACAATCCAATGCTCCCGATTCTGCATGAGGGCACCCCGTAATGCCGATAGCTTTTGCCACGCTCCACCGGCCCACATCCTCTTGGGAGACTCATGGAACTCGACACAGACGCAGCCGCCGCAGCCGCAGCCGTGCCCGGCGCGATCTTCGGACTCGTCATCGGCGTGCTGATGATTGTCGCCCTCTGGAAGGTCTTCGAGAAGGCGGGTGAGCCCGGATGGGCCTCGATCATCCCGTTCTACAACACCTTCACGCTGTTCAAGATCGCCGGCCTGAACCCGTGGCTGTTCCTGCTGCTGCTCATCCCGGTTGTCAACATCGTCATCGCCATCTTGGTGGCCCTGAGGCTCGGTGCAGCGTTCGGAAAGAGCGGCGGCTGGTCGTTCTTCCTGCTGGCCGTCTTCTCGCTCATCGGCTGGTTGATCCTCGGCTTCGGCAGTGACGCGTACCGCAGACCCGTCACCGTCTGATCCCAGGACTCGAACGCAGAAGCCGCCGTTTGTCGCAGAAGCCGCCGTTGTAGCGGCGGCTTCTGCGGCACTCGGCGGCTTCTGTGTGGCTGAGGTGGGGCGACCGTCCCGCGGTTCAGCCGATCTCGAGCAGGAGGTCGCCCCCCTCGACGGCCTGGGCGTGCCCGATCGCCAGGCGCTTCACGATCCCCGACACGGGCGAGGTGATCGCCGCCTCCATCTTCATGGCCTCGATGGTGGCCACCTGCTCGCCGGCGGCTACCTCGGCCCCCACCTCCACGATCAGGGTGACCACGCCGGCGAAGGGAGCCGGCACCTGGCCGGGGGTCTTCGGGTTCGCACGTTCGACCACGGCAACGGTGGACTGGACGCCCTCGTCGCGCACGGAGACCACACGCATCTGGCCATTGACGGTGCAGACGACCTGACGCATGCCACGGTCATCCGGCTCGCCGATCGCAGAGATGGCCAGCAGCAGCGACTTGCCGCGTTCCAGTTCCACCTCGATCTCCGAACCCTGCGTGAGCCCATGCAGGAACTCGCGCGTTGGCACGACCGACAGCTCCGAATAGGACTCCACCGCCTCCTCGTAGTCCCGCAGGGGCCCGGGGAACAGCAACCGATTCAGCGTGCGGCGCGGCTCGCTGGCCAGGGCTGCGGCGTCATCATCGGACAACTCGGTCATCACCGGCTTGGTCACACGCCCGACCAGCGCCTTGGTCCGGAACGGCTCCGGCCAGCCGCCGGGCGGGTCGCCCAGGTCGCCGTTGAGGAAGCCGATCACCGAGTCCGGGATGTCGTACTTGTCGGGGTTGGCCTCGAAGTCTGCGGGGTCGGCGTTGCGTCCCACAAGGGCGAGCGCGAGGTCGCCGACCACCTTCGATGACGGCGTGACCTTCACGATGTTGCCGAGAATCCGGTTGGCTGCCGCGTACATGTCCTCGATCGCCTCGAACCGGTCACCCAGCCCCAGCGCGATGGCCTGCTGTCGCAGGTTGGACAGCTGGCCACCGGGAATCTCGTGCACGTAGACCCGGCCGGTCGGCCCGGGAAGTCCCGACTCGAACGGTCCGTACTGCTTTCGCATGGCCTCGAAGTAGGGCTCAAGGGCTGTCACAGCGGTAAGGCTCAACCCGGTGTCCCCATCCGTGTTCTCGAGGGCCGCGACCAGGGCGGACATCGAGACCTGCGACGTGGTGCCAGCCATCGCGGCCGACGCCACGTCCACCGCGTCCACCCCTGCGTCCACCGCGGCCAGCAGGGTCCCCAGCTGGCCGCCGGCGGTGTCATGGGTGTGCAGGTGCACGGGCAGGTCGAAGTTGCTCCGCAGCGCCGACACCAGCTTTGCGGCCGCCGGAGCGCGCAGCAGCCCGGCCATGTCCTTGACCGCGAGGATGTGCGCCCCCGCCTGCACCAACTCCTCGGCAAGCCGCAGGTAGTAGTCGAGCGTGTAGAGCTTCTCCGCCGGCGACGTCATATTGCCCGTGTAGCACAGCGCAGCTTCCGCGACAGCGTGGTCGGTCTCCAGTACCGCCTCGATTGCCGGACGGATCTGGTCGACGTTGTTCAGGGCGTCAAAGATGCGGAACACGTCGAGACCCGAGCGGGCAGCTTCTGCCACGAAGGCCTTGGTCACAGCCACCGGATAGGGCGTGTAGCCGACGGTGTTGCGGCCGCGCAGCAGCATCTGCAGCGGCAGGTTCGGCATCGCGGCGTGCAGCGCGTCCAGCCGGCTCCACGGATCCTCCTTGAGGAACCGCAGTGCGACGTCGTACGTGGCTCCACCCCATGCCTCGACGGTGAACAGCTGCGGCAGCGTCCGTGCGATCACCGGTGCGACATGCAGCAGGTCTCGGGTGCGTACCCGGGTGGCCAGCAACGACTGATGCGCGTCGCGGAAGGTGGTGTCTGTCACCGCAACAGCGCTCTGGGCGCGCAACTCCGCAGCCCATTGGACGGGCCCCACCTCCAGAAGCCGCTGACGCGACCCGGACGGCGGCGGCGCTGATGCCACCCCCGCAGGCAGCACCGGCAGCTTCCTCCGGGGACGCAGGTAGGTGTGTGGCTCGCCATTGGGGCGGTTGACGCTCATCTCCGCGAGGTAGGTGAGCAGCTTCGTGCCCCGGTCTGCGGGAATGTGATAGCGCAGGAGGTGCGGACGCTCGTCAATGAATGACGTTGTAGTACGTCCGGCGAGGAAATCCGGGTCGGTGATGACCGCCTCGAGGAACCGGATGTTCGTGGAAACGCCCCGCACCCGGAACTCTGTGAGGGCACGGTAGGCACGCCGGGCAGCACTGCGCAGGTCGGAGCCGCGACAGGTCACCTTCACCAGCATCGAGTCGAAGTGCGCCCCGACCGTAGCCCCGGCGAAGACCACGCCACCGTCCAGCCGGATGCCGGCGCCGCCGGGTGTCCGGTACACCGAGATCGTGCCGGTGTCGGGCCGGAAGCCGTTGGCCGGGTCCTCCGTCGTGATCCGGCACTGCAGGGCAGCGCCACGCACCTGTACGGCGTCCTGGGTGAGCCCGAGGTCGGCGAGCGTCTCGCCGCCGGCGATCCGGATCTGGGAACTGACCAGGTCGATGTTGGTGACTTCCTCCGTGACCGTGTGCTCCACCTGGATGCGCGGGTTCATCTCGATGAAGACGTACCGCCCGTCCTCGCCGAGCAGGAACTCCACCGTGCCGGCATTGAGGTAGTTGATGTGCCGGGCGAACTTCACCGCGTCGTCACAGATCTGCTGCCGCAACTCGGGGTCAAGGTTGGGCGCCGGCGCGATCTCGACGACCTTCTGGTGGCGCCGCTGCACAGAGCAGTCCCGCTCGTACAGGTGGATCACCTCGCCGGTGGCATCGGCCAGCACCTGCACCTCGATGTGACGGGGACGCAGTACCGCCTGCTCCAGGTACATCCGGGAATCGCCGAACGCAGAGCCGGCCTCGCGCATCGCCTCTGCGAGCGCGTCAGCGAGCCCAGAGCGCTCCTCGACCCGGCGCATGCCGCGGCCGCCGCCGCCACTGACCGCCTTCACGAAGACCGGGAAACCGACCTCGTCGGCCGCGGCGAGGAGCGTGTCAATGTCATCGCTGGGCTCCGAACCCTTCAGGGTCGGCAGGCCGGCCTCGCGCGCCGCCTCGATGGCGCGCGCCTTGTTGCCGGTGAGCTCGAGGATCTGGTGGGTCGGCCCGATGAACGCGATGCCGGCGTCCTCGCACGCCTGCGCGAGGTCAGGGTTCTCCGACAGGAAGCCGTAGCCGGGGTAGACCGCGTCGGCGTCGGCATGCCGGGCCGCTGCGATGATGCCCGCAACATCGAGGTAGGCGCGGACCGGATGGCCACGCTCGCCGATCTCGTACGACTCGTCTGCTTTTGCCCGGTACTCGGCGTGCCTGTCCTCGTACGGGAACACCACGACCGTTGTGATCCCCAACTCGGTGGCTGCCCGGAAGGCCCGGACGGCGATCTCACCCCGATTGGCAACCAGAATCTTGCGGAACATCGGTCTCCTCAGCGTTGGCGTCCCGAAACTGTATTGCGCAGACCCGCAGAAGCGGCACCCCTCAGCCACCCCACCACGGGTGCGGGCGTACCGACTTATGCCCGAAACTACACAAGCTGTGACCTAGCCGCCGACATCGGCGGCTCAGTCACAGCTTGTGCGTGGTTCTGGCCGGGAGCCGGGTTGCGGCTCATGAGCAGGGTTCAGGACCAGGCTGCGAGGGCCGCTGCTGAGTGGCGTGCGGCGGCGACCAGGCCCGCCGCGAAGGCCCGCTCAGTCCTCTCGGGGGCCAGGAGATCGGGGCCAAGGGCGAGCCGTCCGACCAGATCCGGCTCGATCAGCACGACGCGCGTGCCCTGCTTGGCAAGGTGCGCAGCCTGGTGGACGGGGCGACGGTGCGCCCGCAGAGCTCCCGAGAGCGGGGCGATGGCGATCACCGCGTCGGCGTCGGCGGCAAGGTCCAGGTTGGCCGGCGAGCGCAACCCGCCGTCGAAGTGCAGCCGCCCGTCGATCCGGACGGCAGGGAACACACCCGGCAGGGCACAGCTCGCCGCCACGGCAACCGCCAGGTCGGCCGGCTGGCCGGCGGAGAGGAACGCGGGACGACCTGAGCCCGCATCGGTGGCCACGATCACGAGGTTCGCCGGCCACGGCGATCCCGACAGTCCGGGCGTGAAGCGTGCGACCCAGGTGGCCTCCGCAGCGGGCGTCCATGCTGTGGTGGCGCGACCGCCAAGCCACGCAACGGCGTGCCGCCGGCTGGGGTGCAGCTGCGCCGCGAGCAGGCGCGCCACGTCGGCGGAGCGGATGCGTCCTGCCCGCTCGCTGGGCGCGTCACCGCGGCCCGGCAGTGCACCGGAGGTGGTCAACCAGGCAGCGACAACAGCACCGGCGGAGGTGCCCACCACCAGATCAGCGTTCAGCGACAGGCCGGCTCGGGACAGCCCTGCGAGCACCCCCAGTTCCCAGGCGATGCCGGTGGCGCCGCCGCTGCCCAGCACCAGTGCCCTGCGCATGCTCATGTGCCGATTCTCCTCCTCCCGGCCGGCCGATTCTTCGCAAGCTCTCAGCAAGACAGTTGTCGCCAACGGCAGACTGAGCCCGAGCGGGCCCATCAACGAATGAGGAGCTTCGGTTGCGCAGAGCTGGCGTCATCGGGGTGGTACTGCTATCCCTGCTCACCGGATGCGTGAGCGCGGGACAGGCATGGACGCCTGGCCCGATCATCACCGATTCGGTCACCCCGTCCCCGGTCACGCCGCCGGTCACCACCGCGACTCCGTCGTCAACAGTGAGCACGCCGGCAAAGCCGGCCGTCCCCGATGCCGCGGGCGCCCTCGACGTGAGCACCTACGACGAGGCGTCACACTTCGCCAGCCCCACCGGGCGCATCTGGTGCGCCCTCGGCGGCGACTGGGCCCTGTGCCACTTCCCGCGCGACATGAACCAGAGCAAGGTGCCCAAGCCGTCGAAGGTCTGTCCCGGCGCTGGGATCGATGTCACCGGAGTGGGGGTCACCACCAAAGGCGTCGACTACTTCTGCAGCGGGGGCGCCGAGGCC
>JBBRIY010000081.1:0-9575 GCA_038220215.1 Propionibacteriales bacterium | reverse complement strand
GCTGGGTCCAGGCCACACCGTCGATCTGCACCGTCGGCAGTGCATCCGCAGCCACCGTCACCGGCGTCGCCGGATCGCTCTCGTTCACCGGCTTGGTGTCAGCGCGTGCCACCGCCGGGAACTGCGCGAAAGCCGTCACCAGTGCGGTGGCGGCCAGAAGCGCGACCGTCCGGAAAGTCCTGTTGATCCCGTGTGCCATTTCGTCCCCCGAATGAAACCGCCTGCCCACTCGGACAGGTCGATAGTGCCCGGCCGTCGGCCGGCGCCACGCTACGTTGGGAGAAAGGTCATGCGTCGCCTAGCGGCAGATGCCGGTCTGATCCCGACTGCTCGCCCATCCCCCCGAATGACGCGTCGTGCCACTCACCCGTACCCCTCGCGGACTTGTGGCAGCAAGGGTGATGCTATCGCACGGCTTCGGACGGTGAATAGGCGCCATGGAGCCCCAGGACGCGGCCAGGCCGTGGTGGCTGCGGAAGGGGTTCGCGTAGCGTACTGTGTCCCCCTCACGATCGACTGCTGGGGGGTGTCGAGGTTGGCTGCTGCTGACGACCGACCCGCAGCGCCGGACGGCCCAATCTCGGTCGAACAGGTGCGCCAGGAGGCCTCAGCTTCGGTCAGATGGAGCGCCGCGGCCGTCATCGGACGTCAATTCCCGCAGATGGTGGCTGCTCTCGTCCTGGCCCGCGTGCTCGGTCCCGAGACCTACGGCGTCATTAGCGCGGCTACCGTCTACGTAACTTTCACCACTTTGTTGCTCGATCAGGGCCTTGCTTCCGCGCTCGTTCAGCTCCCCAACCCTGGCCGACGGCTGGCGGGGGCGGTGGCAACGGTGAATATTCTCGCCGCCATCATCCTCGGCGGGCTCACTGCTGGGCTTTCGTCCCAGGTGGCCGCTTTCTTCCGCGCACCAGACCTCGCGCCTCTTCTCGCCGTGCTCGGCGCTGGCCTGCTCCTCAAGGGCCTTGCGATCACCCCCCGCGCCATGCTCCAGCGGCAACTGCGGTTCCGCGTCATCGGCCAGACCGATATTGCCGGTGGCATGATCGGCGCAACTGCCGGGATCATCGCTGCGCTCACCGGGTCGGGCATCTGGTCAATGGCCTGGATGGTGCTGGCCACCGACACCGTCATCGCTGCCCTGATGCTGCTGGCAGGCCGAGGGGTGGCTGCGCCGAACCTGCACCTTGGTGAGCTCCGGGAGATCCTCCCCTTCAGCCTTCGGGTGTTCGGGAGCAATGCCCTTGCTTTCCTCTCCCGCAACACCGACAACATCCTCATCGGCCGGTTCCTGGGCGTCGGCGCGCTGTCGCTCTACTCGATGAGCTACCGCGTCCTCGTTGTCCCGGTCCAGATGATCGGGCAGACCGTGAACCGGGTCGTGTTCCCGATGTTCGCACGGCTGCAGGACCGTGTCGACCTGGTCGCGAAGGGCCTCCTGCGGGCGATGGACGTGCTCGCACTCGCGGCGATCGGCCCGATGGTGCTGGTGTCGGTTGCCGCGCCCGAACTGCTCGGGCTGGTACTGGGACCGGCATGGGCACCCGCAGCGCCCATCCTCACCGTGCTCGCCATCGCCGGCGCGAAGGAGACCGTGTTCTACGTGACCGGGCCGCTGATGCGGGCCCGCGGCGCGGGAAAGCTGATCATCCGCTACGAGCTCCTGGCCACCGTCGTCCAGGTGGGTGGCATCGTCGTCGGTCTGACCGGCGGTGTGCTGGGCGTTGCGTGGGGCTGGACGATCGCTGGCTTCGTCCTGATGCCGGTCCAAATGCTCATCCAGCGCCGGATGTGCGGCGTGCGCCTCGGCGAGCAGCTCGGCCGGATCCTCCCCTACGCGCACGCCAGCGTCTGGGGCGCTGGCGCCTACCTCGGGGTTCGCTTCATCGGTATGGGCCAGCTGGTCACGGTGCTCGCCGGCGCGGCGGCGTACGCGCTGGTCGCCTTCGGCGTGCTCAGGTTCGTCCATCGCAAAGCCCTTGCCCGATCCCTTGACGCGGCTGCGGAGATCTTCAGAGTGGGACCCAGCAACCAGAAGGCCACCGGAAAGGCATCCGAATGAACCGGAACGACCATCTCGTCATCGCCGTACTCACATATCGCCGCCCCGACGAACTGGCGGGGCTGCTGCCTGAACTCACCGTCCAGGCAGAGACGGTCCTAGCCCGCAGCGTAGAGATCGTGGTGGTCGACAACGATCCGGAGGCCAGTGCGAGGGACGTGGTGGAGGCCTACGGCGGGGTCCGGTACATCCACGAGCCTGCACCGGGGATCGCCCACGGCCGTAACCGTGCGCTCCTCGAGGCCGGGGACGCGAAATTGCTGGTCTTCATCGACGATGACGAGCGGCCCAGCGCCGGCTGGCTGACCAGCCTGGTGGCCACGTACGATCGCACCGGCGCTGCCGGGGTCACCGGTCCGGTCTATCCCGACTACGAAGGTGTTCCAGACCCCTGGCTGGTCGCGGCAGGGATCTTCATCCGCAAGGAGCACCCCGACGGCGCGGAGATGCCGGCAGCGGGAACAGGGAACCTGCTGCTCGACCTCGACCAGGTGCGTGAGCTCGGACTGCGGTTCGACGAGCGGTTCGGCCTCACCGGCGGCTCGGACACCCTGTTCACCCGTCAGCTGGTGAAGGCGGGGCGGCGGATCGTCTATGCATCAGGGGCAGGCATCGTCGACAAGGTGCCGGCGGCGAGGATGAGCCGCGAATGGGGCCGGCAGCGGTATTTCCGTGTGGGCAACACCTGGAGCCGGACCTCCATCGAACTCACCGGTGGACCGGTCGAGCGTGTGCTGACGAGAATCCGGCTCGCCGTTCTCGGGCTGGCGAGAACCGGGTTCGGGGTGGCACGGGCGGGAGTCGGGCTCGTCACCGGGAACCTCGGTCACCGGGCGCGCGGCGAGCGCGCCATCGCCCGCGGCCTCGGCATGGTCACGGGCGCCTGGGGGCGGGTCTACATCGAGTATCGCCGTCCGGGATCTGCTGCGCGGGTGTCTCCCTTAAGGGCGGCCTATCGTCGCGTCCGCAAGATCGCGAAACGCACCTCCAGCCACGTCGCGATGATGCTCCTCAGGGCGCAGAACCGGTTCAGCCGCACACCAGTCATCGGCGACGGCGCGGCGATGGTGTCGCTGACCAGCTACGGGACGCGCCTCGACGTGGTGGCGTACACCATCGAGTCGATCGCTGCCGGACAGGTGCGTCCGCGCCGCTTCGTGCTCTGGATCCAGGAGCCCGACCTGTACGAAGCGCGTGCAGCCAACCTGCGCCGGCTGGAGCGCAGGGGTCTGGAAGTCCGCCTCACCGACATGCTCGGCCCGCACACCAAGTACTTTCCTTCCCTCCCCCTCGCCCTGTCAGACCAGCTCCCGCTGATCACGGCAGACGACGACACCATTTATCCCCGCAGCTGGCTCGCCGGCCTGCTGGTCGCCGGTCAGGACTATCCCGATGCGGTCAACTGCTATCGAGCGAGTGTGGTCGCGCTGCAGCAGGGGGTGATAGCCCCCTACGCGAGCTGGCCACGCTGCAGCGACGCGGCGCCGAGTCCTACGCACTTCGCCACCGGGGTCTCTGGCATCCGTTACCCATTGACGATGCTCGCAGCACTGGCAGACAAGGGCACGGAGTTCGTCGAGCGGTGCCCACGCGCCGACGACATCTGGTTGCACTGGGTCGCGCTGCGCTCGGGCATTCCGGTGCGTCAGGTCGATGCCAGGGCACGGCACTTCCCGTACCTTCCCGGCACCCAGGAAACCACGCTTGTGAAGGAGAACGTCGGGCAGGGCGCCAACGATCGCTACATCGCCGGACTGTACGAGTCCCGGGATGTGGCAGCGCTGGCGGAAGCCGGGGCGCCGACGGCCTGAGCCGCCGGCCAGCGCTGGCGTTCGATGGTGCCGGCCAGGACGAGGAGGCCTAGCGTTATCCAGAGCAGGGTGCCGCTCAAGTTGGAGGTGGCCAACGCGCTGGAGACCTGCGGCAGCAGAAAGGCGATCACGGCTGCCAGCGAAACGCCGATGAGCTGGTGGCGGTGGACACCGTGCCGGACGATCAAGGCAAGCTGTGATCCGAAGTACATCAATGCCAGTGCCCAGCCCACGTCCACGGCGTACATCAGGATCGAGCTCTCAATGCTGGTGGCAAGGCCGGCACCGCGGGCAACCGTGTAGCTGGCGGTCAGCCCTTCACCGGCAAAGAGGTAGCCCGTCCAGTTGCCGAAGATGAACGTGAGTGCCCGTTGCCTTGCGTCCGCAGAGCCGGTGTCGTCCGCCAGCCGGCTTGCAAACCCAACGACCAGCGTCGACGAGAGCAGGATGTAGCCGGCGGCGAGTGAGGCGAGAGCGGCAAGCACGCGGGCCCAGATCGCCATGCGGGAGCGGAGCACCGCGTAGAGGATCACAGCGCACAGGATGGCGACCCCGGTGCGGGACTGGGTGATCAGGACCGAAACCAAATACAGACCCAGCAGGGAGAAGCGCAGCGCGACGTTCCCCACGCCGAGGGCGAGGGCAGCAGCGACGGAGAGCAGGTAGGCAAGAGTGAGGGGTGCGTCGGTCGTACCCATCCAGCGATCGAACTTGAGCGGGTTGAACCAGTAGAGCGTTTCGTAGTCGGCCTCGAACAGGAGCATCCGGCCTAACTGCGCCTGCACGATGGAAAGCACGCTCTGGGCCGCGGCAAGCGCAAGGATGGTGTTTCGCACCAGCAGGGTGTCTCGCCGGCTGCCGTGCGCGCTCGCGACCAGCAGGATGAACAGCAGCATCGGCGCCAGGATCTGATCCAGCGCGAGCTTGATTCCACCGCTGCCGTTGGCCTGGCTGGTCCACAAGCAGCCGACGACGAAGATCGCGCCGTTGAGCGTCAGGAGTGGGTGTCGCGCGACGGCGCTGCCCAAGGGCCCGGGACGGAACATCAACTGGACTGCGAAGGTGACCAGCACAAGCCAGCTGGCCGGATGCGTTGCCATCGGTCCGACCGCCTCACCGGTGATCTCCCGGACGGCGATCGAGGGCAGCGCCACCCACAGAACGAGGGCCATCACCACTGCGATCACGGGTCGTGTGCGCAGGAGCAAAGCAGCGACGAGCGCGAGGCCGAGGATGAGGATGAGTCGCGTCATTGCATGTGCCTAGTCGGCGGGCTTGGACTCGTACTCGTAATAGGACGAGCCACCGCGGGTGTCGGGCGCCATCGAAAGCACCGTGCCAAGGACGCGCGCCGACGCCGACTGCAGCATCTCGAGCGACCTGCCCACCTGTTCGCCGGTGGTGCGCCCATGGCGGACGACGAGGATCGCGCCATCAGCGAGCGCTGCGAGGATCAACGCATCCGCGACCGGAAGGATCGGCGGGGTGTCGATGATCACGAGCTGGTAGTCCTCACGCGCCTTGAGCAGCAACTGTTCCATCACAGCGCCGCCGAGCAGCTCGTTCGGGTTGGGCGGGATTGGACCGCTGGCGAGGACCTCCAGGCCGTCCGCGCCCCATTCCTGGGTGACGTCGTGCAGGTCCGCTTCCCCGATCAGGACGTTGGTGAGTCCGGCTGACGCTTCGAGGTCGAGGTAGGTCTCCACGCGAGGCCTGCGCAGGTCGCCATCGATGAGGAGCACCTTGCGTCCGGCCTCTGCGAAGGACTGCGCAAGGTTGGCAGAGATCGTCGACTTGCCCTCACTCTCCACCGACGACGTCACGACGAGGACGCTCACCGGGCTGGCGGCATCGACGAACCGCAGGTTGGTGCGCAGGTGCCGCAATGCTTCTGCGAGGCGCGACCTGCCCACCCCGGCTAGCAGGATGGGAGTCTGCTTCTTCGAGCTCGCCTGCGTCTGCAGCATGGCGAGCACCGGCACCCCGGTGACCCGTGCCAGTTCCTCCCTGCTGTGGAAGGACGTGTCGACCCGGTCCCGGAGAAGTGCCTGGGCCACGCCAAGGCCAAGGCCGAGCAGCAGGCCGAGGCCGAGGTTGAGCCCGGTGCGCGGCGTCACCGGATCCGGATTGAGCGTGGGTCCGGACACGACGCGCAACCGGACCCCGGCACCCTTGGACCGGTTCTCGACCTCGCCGATCACGTCGTCGAAGTTGCTGGCGATCGCCTTGGAGATGAGGAGCGAGCGATCAGGTGAGGTGTCGGTGATCGTGACGTTCATCAGGACGGTGTCGGGGTCAACGGAGGAGGAGATCATCGCGATGATGTCCTCCGGCTCGAGCTCGAGACCTGTGGCGGTGATGACCCGGCTGGCAAGAAGTTCGCTGTTCATCACCCCGACGTAGGAGTTGATCCTTCGCTGTGCGAACTCGTCCGCCTGGAGTTGGTTGCTCGTCCCATCGGCGTTCGCGACCGTCGCAACGAAGAAGGTCATCGTCGACTGGTACGTCCGCGGCGTGGCCACGGTGAGCAGGGACGCAGCGGCCAGCCCTGCGATGAGGCAGCCGACAAGGCTGCGCCAGTATCGACGAAGGCCGGTCATCACCGCCTGGAGGTCGGCGTTGTCCGACAGCTCGGGCGCGCCTCCTGGGGAATCGAATGTGCCCTGTCCGTTCACGCGGACCCTTTGAAGATCACGACCGCGGCATCCGTGGAGTAGCTGAACTCGATCTCGATGGTGTCCCTGCCTGCAGTCGGCACGTTGAAGACAGAGGTGCCGGTTCCGGAGCCCCCGGCCGGTATCTGTTCCGGGAAGGGGGTCGCGCCGGGGCCGCTCAACAACCCGGCCGGACTGCGGTCCCTGCCGTAGTAGAGGTTGATCAGGCCCAGTTCTGTCCGGATCGCCTTCTCGCTCGCGTTCTTCAGGTTGATGGTCACCCGGAGCGCAGGACCGGCGATCTCACCGGGCCCCCTGGCCTCTCCAGACACGGCTTCGACGCGGATGACGCTGGCGGTCACCCCTGGCGAGGTCTCTGCGACGTCATCGATGCCCGTCTTCACGGAGGTGGCCTTGCGGGTGGGCTCAACCGTCGGCGTGCCCGTCGCCGTTGGCGACGCCAGGGAAGGTTCCGGAACGGGTGTCGTCACAGGGCCGGCTGTGGGCGTGGGGCTCGGACTGGGGAGGGCACCACCGGTTCTGCCGCCGAACGCGCCAGCGGCTATCGCCCACACCAGGGCAACCGTGACGACCGCCGCTGCACCGATGAACCACCATTTGCGCGTGCCGCCAGGCTCACTCGACTCCTCCGTCACGCCCAAACCCCCTCGCGGTTCCATCCGGTCCGCCTCTGCTCGGCAAGAATATAGCGTGCAGGGCCTTGCCGAAGGGGCGAAGACGAGCGGTCGGTCAGGATAGTGCGGCAGCACCACACCATGACTGAATCCTGAGATATTCACTACAGATTTGTCAGAAAACCCACCCTGTCCTTAGACTTCTCTCAGCTTGGGGGGAAGCGGACGTCGCCAATCGGGACGCACGGCTGAGCGAAACATCGCATACGAAAGGTCCCCTCAGCATGATATTTTCCCCTGAACTCCCGGCCCAGGGTCGTGCGCGCGGCGGCTCCGCCCCGTGGGTGCGCCGGTTGGCCGCCCCGGCAGCGGGCATCCTGCTGACCGCGTTCGCCGTGAGCTTCGCCCCCAGCACCGCCGAGGCCCTCACCTCAGGAACGCTGTCCGTCGCTCCGTCGTCCGGCAGGTCGGCAATCCTTGAGAGCAGGATGCTGAGCAGCCAGACGGTCGTCGACATCAAGGTGCCCACGTCGCTGCCCACCTCCGTCGGCATCCAGCTGCGGTCCGCCACCGTGGGGGCCGGCTATCGAACCAAGGCACGCTTCGGTGTCGACGGCCAGTTGACCGTCAGTCTCAGCAGGGTCGCGGGAGGCGTCGAGACCGCTTTCGGTACCCCGGTCAACACCGGCGTCACCGTCAAGCCCGGAGAGACCGTCCGCCTTCAGGGACTGGTTGCTGGCCTCAGTCCAGTGACCACCTATGTCCGCGCCTGGAAGGTGGGCGCCGCCACCCCGAGCTGGCAGCTCGCCGCCCGGGACTACACGGCATCCCGCATCACGACTGACGGCGCAACCCTGCTGTGGGGCTACCTTTCGGGCACGGCCAGCAGCGCTGCCACGATCGGGTTCAGCAACGTGAGTACCGACTTCGTGACGGCAGACAGTGTTGCCACCTACCCGGTGAAGAGCTGGCTGACGATCGGCACCTCCACGCCCGTGGCGGCAGCTCCTGCTCCTGCTCCTGCTCCTGCTCCTGCTCCTGCTCCTGCTCCTGCGACCTCGTCCACGGGGAAGCCGAGCGCCACCACCACTGGCGTGAAGGCTGGCAGCAACCTGACGCGCCGTGATGGCAACATCACTGTCACCACGGACGGCACCGTGCTCTCCAACCTCGACATCCACGGCTTCGTGATCGTGCGAGCCAAGAACGTCACCATCACCAACTCGATCGTCCGGGGCGGAAAGGCCACGGGGGTCGCGACTGGCCTCATCACCAACTACGGCTACGCCGGCCTGGTGATCAGCGACGTTCGGGTCGTTCCCGAATACCCTTCGGTCTACTTCGACGGCATCAAGGGCAGCGACTTCACCGCTCGCCGCGTCCACGTCTCCGGCGGAGTCGACTCCGTGAAGATCCACGGCAACAACGTCACCATCGAGAACTCCCTGTTGGAAAACACCACCTACTACGCGAGTGACCCCCAGCAGGGTGGTGGCCCCACGCACAACGACAACGTCCAGATCCTCTACGGCCAGAACCTGCGGATCACCGGCAACACCATCCGTGGTGCCACCAACTTCGCGATTCTCGGCGCAGCATCGCGGGGGAACACCAACCTCGTGCTGGCCAACAACTGGCTCGACGGCGGCCACTGCACCGTGAAGCTCCAAATCCTGAACGGCTGGGCTGAGACCGCGAGCGTCACGGGCAACAAGTTCGGCCCGAACCGCAAGATGTCCAACTGCGCCTTCACCTCCTATCCGGCCGTGAAGCTCACCCAGTCCAACAACACGTTCGAGGTCAGCGGCGCTGTCGTCGCACCGCTCATGCTCGTGTCCTGACACCGCAAGAGACAGAAGGGCCCGCCTACACCAGGCGGGCCCTTTTTCTGTGCTTTTCTCAGGGAGAGGTTGCCAACATACGTATCCGCATTTATGCTTAGATCCAACTCCCGGGGGGGAGGTCCGCACCTCCTCCGTCGGTTGGCGCGTGCCAGAGCCGCACCCCAACCAGACGTACCGAAAGGTTCCCCCCCGCCATGCAATCCTCCGCCCCCAACAGTGCTGCGCCAAGTCGCGCCCAGAGCCGGTCCGCCCGGTGGCTCCGTCGAGTCGCCGCCCCGATAGCCGGCCTCCTCCTCATTCCGGTTTCTGCAGGCATCACCGCTAGTTCCGCGAGCGCCGCGACCTCCGGCACCATCTCCGTTGCGCCGAATTCCGGCGCGGTCGTGAGCCTCCAGGGCAGCCAACTCAGCCCCAAGACCGCCCTTGACTTCACGGTGCCCGCGTCGCGCCCGCTCTCTGTCGGCATCCAACTCCGTTCTGCCGACACCGGCGCCGGCTACCGGAGCAAGGCACGAGTCGCTGCTGACGGCGTCGTGACGGTCAGCCTCAGCCGGGTCATCGGTAATGTC
>JBBRIY010000080.1:0-9621 GCA_038220215.1 Propionibacteriales bacterium | reverse complement strand
GGCGTCCAGCTCCAGCGCGAGCTGCTCTGCCGCTGCGGCGATCTCCTCGCCCTTGCCGGTGGCCAGCACCTGCACGTCGAAGGGGGCCAGCGCGCGCGGCCAGGCGAGGCCGTGGTCGTCGCAGGTGGCCTCGGCCACCGCTGCGACGGCGCGGGAGACACCCACGCCGTAGGAGCCCATCGTGACGGTGACCAGCTTGCCGTTCTGGTCGAGCACCTTCAGGCCAAGGGCTTCGGCGTACTTGCGGCCGAGCTGGAAGATGTGGCCCATCTCGATGCCACGGGCGAGGCTCAGCGGTCCGGAGCCGTCGGGAGCCGGATCGCCTTCGCGGATCTCCGCGACGTCGAGGACGCCGTCAGCGGTGAAGTCACGGCCTGCGACGACGTCGACGAGGTGGGTGTCTGCGACGTTGGCGCCGGTGATCCAGGCCGTGCCGTCCACGACGCGGGGATCGGTGAGGTAGCGGACCTTCAGCAGGCCTTCTGCACCGAGGTGCTGGACGGCCGCGCCGTCAACGAGAGAGACCGGGCCGATATAGCCCTTCACCAGGGAGGGGGAGGCTGCGAAGTCCTCGTCGGTCACCGGTGCAGCCTCCGCGGGGCTGACCGCAGCCTCGAGGCGCTTGGGGTCGATGTCGCGATCTCCTGGCACGCCGACGATCAGGAGCTCGCTGCGCCCGTCGGGGTGGACGAGCTTGAAGACCACGTTCTTGAGCGTGTCGGCGGCCGTCCAGGGCCGGTCGGAGCGCGGGAACGAAGCGTTGGCGGCCTCGACGAGCTCGACGATGGTGCCGGTGCCGGGGGTGTCGACCGCACGGGCGGCAGGCACAGCGCTGGCGTCGACGCCGGCGGGTGCGGCGATGCTGACGGCCTCGACATTTGCCGCGTAGCCACCGGGTGAGCGGACGAAGGTGTCCTCACCGGACGGCGAAATGGCGAGGAACTCCTCCGAGGCGGAGCCACCCATGGCACCGGACATGGCCTTGACGATCACATAGTCCAGGCCGAGCCGTTCGAACATCCGGATGTAAGCCTGCCGGTGGGCAGCGTAGGAGGCGTCCAGGCCGGCATCGTCGATGTCGAAGGAGTAGGAGTCCTTCATCACGAACTCGCGTCCGCGCAGGAGCCCTGCGCGGGGACGGGCTTCGTCGCGGTACTTGTTCTGGATCTGGTAGATCGACAACGGCAGGTCCTTGTACGAGGAGTAAAGGTCCTTGACCAGCAGGGTGAACATCTCCTCGTGGGTCGGCCCCAGCAGGTAGTCGCCGCCCTTGCGGTCCTTGAGCCGGAACAGGTTCGGCCCGTACTCGGTCCAGCGGTTCGTCGCCTCGTAGGGCTCCCGGGGCAGCAAGGCGGGGAAGCGCACTTCCTGGGCGCCCATGGCGTCCATCTCCTCGCGGACGATCTCCTCGACCAGCCTCAGCACCCGCAGGCCCAGCGGCAGCCAGGTGTAGATGCCCGGGGCGGCGCGGCGGATGTAGCCGGCGCGCAGGAGCCAGCGATGGCTGGCCACCTCTGCATCGGCGGGGTCTTCGCGAAGGGTACGGACGAACAGCTGGGAAAGGCGGGTGATCACCGCGCAAGACTACCGAGGCGAGGGTCAGTGTGCCGAACCGGCCAGAGCCGAGCGACCGGGCTCAGTCGCGGCGCCAGTAGCCCTTCACGATGAGGGCAACGGCTGGGATCCCCCAGCGTTCGCCCAGGAGCTCCCTGGCAACCGGGACCACGGCGGACTCCGCCGCAACGAAGGCGAGCACGTTCCCGACCGGCCGGTCGGCCGCTGTGAGGCCGGCCAGCGCCTCGGCCAGGGGTTCACCAGGCCGCACGAGGACGGTGAGTTCGGTGGCCTCATCAATCGGCAACGGCACCTGAACGTTGTCCTTCGACACCTCCACCAGCACGCGGGCAGGCATGCCCGGCCGGCGCTGCCGCAGGAAGCGGCTGATGGCGGGGATCGCGGTCTCGTCCCCGGCGAGGAACAGGACGTCCGGTTCACCGGCGATGGCGTTGCTCCTGCGCGGCCCGCCGATCGCGCACACCGAGCCGAGCCGGGCTGTGGCCGCCCACTCCGACCCCGTCCCGGCGGCGTGCACCAGGAAGTCGAAGTCGACCCACCCTGCCTCCGGATCGTTGTCGACGGGGGTGTACTCACGGCTGTCGAACTCGCGCCACTGCTCCGGCGTCGGCGGGGCTGACGATCCGGGCGGGGCGAGGAAGAGGCGCACATGGTCATCGGCGCCGGGGGCTGCGAAGCCGTGCAGTTCCGGCCCGGTCAGCCTGATCCGGACGTAGGACGGTGTCAGCCAGGTGCGTGAAAGCAGGGACGCCGACCGCACGGTCGACTCCAGTGGCACGGTCTGGAAGCCGACGGTGGCAGTGGCTGACATGGCGCTCCTGTGCTTCTTGGCGGATGGCGACGAGGGGGCTCGGATCGAGGGTAGCGGCCTCCCCGTGGCAGATGCCGGTGGGAGGAGTGGTGAAGTCACGGATGCACCGTGAGTAGTTGTGCCTGTCACTGGCAGGATGGTGGCGTGCAGCCGACCCCACTTCCCGACGGCGCGGTGCGCGTCGCAACGACGCTCGCCGAACTCGGACACCCGCACGAGGTGGTCATGCTGCCCGTCACCGGTCGTACCGCTGCCGATGCGGCTGCCGCGCTGGGCATCGAACTCGGCCAGATCGCCAAGAGCATCGTGTTCCGGCGGACGTCAGACAACTCTGCGGTCCTCGTCGTGACCTCCGGAGACCAGCGCGTCGACGAGGCAAAGGTGTCCGCGCTTGTCGGGACGCTGGGCAGGGCCGACGCCGACTTCGTCAAGGCGTCCACCGGCTTCTCGATCGGCGGGGTGTCGCCGGTGGCGCACACAACAAGGCCGGTGATCCTGATCGACGCGAAACTCTTCCGCTTCACCCAGGTCTGGGCGGCGGCCGGCCACCCCTACGCCGTCTTCCCGCTCTCCCCCGACGAACTCGTGCACCTCACGGGCGCTCCGGTGGCCGAGATCTCCTAGCTCTCGATCCAGAGACAGAACGGGTGCCCTGCCGGATCCAGGCAGACTCGCACGTCCTCCTATCCCGCGTCGTGGCGGATCAGAACAGGACGGTCGCGAACTCCCCCACCTGGTCATACCCGACCCGCTCGTAGCAGCGGATCGCGCGGGTGTTGAAGTCGTTCACGTAGAGGCAGGCAATCGAGTAGTCAGCGAGCACGTACTCGGTCACGCCAGCCATGGCCGGCTCCGAGAGGCCTCGTCCGCGCAGGGCAGGATCGAGCCAGACTCCCTGGATCTGCGCTGCCGAACCGCTGGCGGCGCCGATGTCGCTCTTGAAGATCACCTTGCCGCCCTCGACGATGCCGAACGCCCGGCCCTGGTCGACCAGCCAACGGCAGTAGCTGCGGTAGCCCGTGTCACCGCCGGCGAGCGGGTCGGCCCCGACCTCCTCGGTGTACATGGCCACTGAGGCGGCGAAGTAGCTCTCGAACTCGGCCGAGGTGATCGGCCGCACGCGCGGGTCGGCAGGGATGCGCGGCGCGTCGCCGATGGCCAGCACCGGCTGGCGGGCACGGACCTCGCGCACCTGGGCGTAACTCTTGCCCCAGCGGTCCGCGAGCGCTCGCCAGAACGGCAGGACGAACCAGGACGGCCCGACGATCGACTGGCTGTTGCGCCGACGTCCCGCCGCTTCGACGAAGGCGGGAAGAGCGCTGGCGTCGTTCACGACGGGAACGAGGTTGGCGCCGATGTGCAGCAATGCCTCCGGGTCGGTGGCGGGCCAGCCCCACAGCACGCCGGGCGCGCCGTGGTTCAGGATGCCGGCATCGATCCGCGAGCCGACGAAGACATTGGTGACCGGGTCCTCTGCGATCAGGCGCCGGGCCATGGGGGCGTCCCAGCTGGTGAGGATCCGGGCGGTCATTGCCCTAGCCGACCGAGACCTGGACCGGTCCGGACTCGACGGCCGGCATCGAAGCTGCCAGCCGGTTGGCCTCCTCGATAAGGGTGGCGACGATCTCGGACTCGGGCACGGTCTTGATGACCTCGCCGCGGACGAAGATCTGACCCTTGCCGTTGCCGGAGGCGACGCCGAGGTCGGCCTCGCGCGCCTCGCCGGGACCGTTGACGACACAGCCCATGACGGCGACCCGCAGCGGCACCTGCATGCCAGTGAGGCCTTCTGTGACCTCTTCTGCCAGCTTGTAGACGTCCACCTGGGCTCGCCCACAGGACGGGCAGGAGACGATCTCGAGGTGGCGGGGACGCAGGTTGAGCGACTCCAGGATCTTGATGCCGACCTTGACCTCTTCGACCGGCGGGGCGGACAGCGAGACCCGGATGGTGTCGCCGATGCCCTTGGCCAGCAACGAGCCGAAGGCGACGGAACTCTTGATGGTGCCCTGGAACGCCGGGCCGGCCTCGGTCACGCCGAGGTGCAGCGGGTAGTCGCAGGCGTCACTGAGCTGCTCGTAGGCCCGCACCATGACCACCGGGTCGTGGTGCTTCACCGAGATCTTGAAGTCGCGGAAGCCGTGCTCCTCGAAGAGGCTTGCCTCCCAGAGGGCGGACTCGACGAGCGCTTCTGCCGTCGGCGCCCCGTACTTCACCAGCAGCCGCTTGTCGAGGGACCCGGCGTTGACGCCGATCCGGATCGAGACGCCGGCGTCGGTCGCAGCCCGGGCGATCTGCTTGATCTGGTCGTCGAAGGCGCGGATGTTCCCGGGGTTCACGCGCACCGCAGCGCAGCCGGCGTCGATCGCAGCGAACACGTACTTCGGCTGGAAGTGGATATCGGCGATCACCGGGATCTGGCTCTTCTTGGCGATGATGTGCAGCACGTCGGCGTCGTCCTGGCTGGGGACGGCGACGCGCACGATGTCACATCCCGTCGCGGTGAGCTCTGCGATCTGCTGCAGGGTGCCGTTGATGTCGGTGGTCTTCGTCGTCGTCATGGACTGCACGGAGACCGGGGCGCCGCCACCGACGAGCACCTTGCCGACCTTGATCTGGCGGGTGGGACGGCGGGGAGCGAGGACGGGCGGTGGGACGGCGGGCATCCCCAGGTTGATGGTCATGAACTCCTCGATCGCACAGCTTCTGGTGGCCGCTACCGACCACCGGCTGACAGCCTACCCACCGCCCCCATCACCTTCGGCAGGCGCAACGCCCTGGCGCAGTTCTGCGAACCGGAAGCCGCCGTCGGTGAGGGCCACGATGGTCATGGAACGTTTCCGCGTCCCCGCACGTATTGATGGGAGAGAGAGGGGTTTCGATGGCCTGGGGTTCACGGCGTGACGCGGCGTTCTCCGCCTTCGTCGCTGACGCCTCCGCAACCCTCGGCCGGACGGCCTGGCTGCTCACTGGCAATGCTCACGCGGCGGCGGAGTTGTTGCAGGCGACGCTGGTGAAGACCTACGTCGCGTGGCCGAAGGTGCGCGCGGGTGAGGCAGCGGCCTACGCCCGCAGGATCATGGTGAACACGAACATCGACGCCTGGCGGCAACGGCGGGAGACCTCTGTCCTGCCGGAATCCGATCCCGGCGCGGTGTCGGCGGAAGCTGCCTACGACGAGCGTGAACGGCTCGGTCGCCTGCTCGCCGATCTGCCGCTGCAGCAGCGCCGGGTGATCGTGCTGCGGTTCCTCCACGACCTGTCCGAGAAGGCCGTGGCAACCGAACTGGGCCTGCCGGTCGGCACGGTGAAGTCCAGCACGGCTCGTGGCCTGGCCGCACTCCGCAGCGTTCTTGCCGAGAAGGAATGGAGTGACTGAAATGGACGAGAACTTCGAGAACCACCTGCGCCAGGCGATCGTGCGTGACCCGGTCGAGATTCCTGCCGATACCGGGGCAGCGATCCGTGCGGGACGCCAGATCGTCCGTGGTCGCCGCGTCGGCTGGGCTGTGGCCACGTGCACGGTCCTGGCTGCCGCGGCCCTCTTCATCCCCGGCGTGCTGCAGCGCGGCGTGCCTGCTGTGCCGGCCCAACCGGGAGCGACAGCGACCGCTTCCCCCGCGTCCGGCAGGACCCTTGCCGGCACGGACTGGAATGCCGAGAGGCTCCAGGGGGCGGCACTGCGACCCGGAACCTCGATCACGCTGCGGTTCGGGGACGGCTGGGTGGAGGGCTTCGGCGGCTGCAACACCTTCGGGTACACAACCGTGGACGGCACGATCAAGGCCGGAGCCTACCGCGAGGACGGCGACCGACTCACCATCGCACCGGTGGCGACGACAGCCATGGGCTGCGCGAACGGGGTCGGGGACCAGGAGGGCCGGTTCCTCCAGCTCCTGCCCAGGGTGGAGCGCTTCAGAGTCTCCAGCGACGGCCTCGTCCTCCAGCTGTTCGGCGCCGACGATGTCATGCTCGCCCAGTTCGAGTCGGCGGCTCCGAAGCTGGAGCGCAGCGGCTGGAGGGTGACCGCGGTCAAGGGCGCTCCCGCAGTGGCCAACCCTCGACAACCGACCATCGTCTTCCTCGACGGAACCCTTTCCGGCTTCGACGGTTGCAACTACTTCGACGGCGCCTTCACCGTCAACAACACGGTGCCGGCCAATGGCGACGTGACGATCACCGTGCGCGGCATCACGCTCAAGTTGTGCACCGACGTCGAGGTGACCACGCAGTCGACGAACCTCACGTCCGCCCTCGAAGGGGCGTCCCGAGCCATGGTGCAGGGCGATCAGCTCACCCTCCTCGGCACGTCCGGCACGCCGTTGCTGCAGGCCACCTCCGAGCCCACCCTCATGATGGCGGGCGTCACCTGGCGGTTGCTGAACACGGACGGGCGCTGGGGCGGGGGCGAGACGTCGCCGATCACTCTCGTGGTCGCCAACGACCAGCTGTCCGGGAACAGCGGTTGCGGCGACTACACCGCCGGCTTCACCCACGACCGCGCAGCCTGGAGCATCGAAGAACCATCGGTCACCCCGGTGCCGTGCCCGAGCGACGCGGGCCTGATCGCGTCGCGTTTCCTGGACCTGCTCACGAAGGTGACCCGCTTCGACCTCAGCGGGAACACTCACCTGCGACTCACCACACCTGAGGAGACCCTCACCTTCAGCTGGACCGGTAGGTGAGGTTGAGCTTCGCAGCGTCAACCAGCTCCGCCAGCGTGCGGGACAGCCCGTCCACCGCCCGGACCTGCGCGCCGACAGCCACTGCGCGTGCGGTGTAGGAGCCGCCGGTGAGCGCAACCACCATCGCCGCCAGTCGGTCCGGGTTCAGCCGGTGCAGGGGCACATGGCGAGGACCCACGCCCAGCATCGCGAGCCGGCGTGCGTGATAGGGCTGATCGAACATCGCCGGTGCCGCGGTGGACGGAACCCCTGCCCGCAGGCCGGCAGCCGTGGTCCCGGCGCCGCCATGATGGATCACGCCCGCCATTCGTGGGAACAACCAGTCGTGTGGCAGGTCGGCCACCGTGCACACCCGTCCGTCGAGAATCGCCGGCTGTGCGCCACGCAGGGCCGGGGTGACGATCCGGCGGCCCGACAGCCGGGCGGCCTCCTCGATCAGGGCAAGCCACCGCTGCCCGCCGGTGTCGTTGAGGCTGCCCAACCCGACGAAGACCGGCTTCGTGCCGGCCGCAAGGAAGTCCTGCAGGTGCTCGGGAGGCGTCCAGCCCGCCGGCACCGGAGCCGTGATAGCGCCGGTCTGCAGGCAGGTCGCCGGCCAGTCGGGCGCCGGGGGCAGCAGGGTCGGGTCGGCGGCCAGCAGGATCAGCTCGCGATCGGCCGCCGCGGTACTCTCGCGAGCCCTCGGCAGCGGCAGTCCGAAGCGAGAGCGCAACGCCGAACCAGTGGCCCGGGACAACCCCGAAGTGGTCTCCCAGTACCACTGTGTGACCACCGCGTCGCGCAACCGCCACCCCAGGAACCAGCGACCCTCCAGATGACTCTCACGGTGCGTCGTCGGCAGGATCGCCGTGTGCAGCAGGGTCACCAGGCGGCAGCCCCGGGCCTGGACGAGGGCCAGCGCAGCGTCCCGGGACGCCAGGCCGGAGACGACGAGGGTGCCGGGCTCGACCAGGTCGGTGAGCGCTGCAGCAATCGGCTCGGCGAGACCGGACAGCCAGCGGTGGAGAAGGAGCGGTTGGGCGAGGGGCGTGCGCAGAGCCAGCTGTCCGAGCCAGCCCCGGCCGAGGCGTTCCATCGTGGCCATGGTGACCCCGAGCCCGCGGAAGTCGGCACCTCGGGAGCGCACCAGCTCGGCATAGTCGTCCACTGCAACGACCGTCGCACGGACGCCTCTGGCCACCAGGGCGCCGGCAAGGATCGCCATCGGCTCGACATCGCCGCGGGAGCCGATCGCCAGGAACGTCACCCGGTTCGGCATGCTCAGAAGATCTGCACCGGGCTGATGATGTCGGCCAGGATCAGGGCCACCCCGCTCACCAGCAACAGGGCGGCTACCGCGTAGGCGACCGGTAGCAGCCTGGCGGTGTCGAAGAACCCGTAGGGGCGTCGCTTGAACAGTTTCGCGGCCCGGCGTCGAACCCCTTCGTAGATCGCCCCGGCGATGTGCCCGCCGTCCAGCGGTGGCAGGGGGACGAAGTTGAACAGGGCGAGGAACAGGTTCACCGAGGCAAGCAGGGAGGCGAAGGTGACGACCTTCTCCGACAGTCCCACCTGGTCGGAGGCCACCACCTGCCCGGCAACCGTGCTGGCACCGAGGATGCTGATCGGGTCGTACAGGCTGCGGGGTTGCCCGGTGACCATGCCGACGACGACATGCCACACCTTCACAGGGAACTGGACGAGGGCGACGACGCTCTGTTGCGTCATGGTCCACATGTCGCCGAGCACGTCGGTCGGCCCACCCTTGACCAGTTCGAACTGCGGGCTGACGCCCAACCAGCCCGCCGAGATGCTCCGGCTGGGATCGAGGTTGTCTGCGACGCCGTTGATGACCGTGTGCACCGGCGTGAGCTCGACGGTCGCACCCGACCGGTCAACCACGAGGCGGGCCTCGGCGTCGAGGTTGGCGCGGATCAGCGCGCTGAGCTGCGCGTAGGTGTCGATCGCCACGCCGTTGAAGCTGGTGACCCGGTCGCCGACCTGCAGCCCGGCGAGAGCGGCCGGCGACTTCGGGTCGGCTGCGGTGCACTCGGTGCGGGTGGCGTCCGTCAGGATGCAGGGCTGGACGAAGGAGATGGTGGTCTGCGGCCGCTGGACGCCGTAGAGGCCGGTGACAAGGAGCAGGAGCACGAAGGCGATCAGCAGGTTCATCGCAGGACCCCCGGCCATCACGATCAGCTTCTGCCAGGTCTTCTTCTGGTAGAACAGCCGGTTGTCTGCGACATCGGTGGGGGTGATCTCCTCCCACTCGGCTGCCCGAGCAGAGTCGGCGAACTCGGCAAGACGGGTGCGCCGGGCGGGCCTGCCCCCGGCGGGCGGCGGGTACATGCCGAGCAGGCGGACGTAGCCGCCGAGCGGGAACCACTTGACGCCGTACTCGGTCTCGCCGCGCGTGGTCGACCAGATTGTTGGCCCGAAGCCGACGAAGTACTGGGGCACCCGGACGCCGAAGAGCTTGGCCGGCACCATGTGCCCGATCTCGTGCAGCCCCACCGAGACCATGATCAGCGCGAAGAACGCGATCGCGAACCCGATGACGATGAGGGTTTC
>JBBRIY010000079.1:0-9628 GCA_038220215.1 Propionibacteriales bacterium | reverse complement strand
CCCCACCGAGTTGCGACTCCTTCTCGAACTCGCCGAGCACCGCGGCCAGGTGCTCAGTCGGCACCAACTCCTCCAGCGGGTCTGGGCCTACGGGTATGCCGGCGACTCCCGCCTGGTCGACGCGGTCGTGCAGCGGCTGCGAGCCAAGATCGAACCCACCCCCGCCCAACCGGCCTATATCCACACCGTCCGCGGGATCGGCTACCGGATGGACCGCTCATGAGGTTGCTCGGACTTCAGGTGCGGATCGTTCTCGCGCTGGTCGCGGTGGCGGTGGGTGCGTGTTGGGCCCTGGGGGCTGCCACCAGCGAGTATTTCGCCAACGATCTCCGCCGCCAGCTCGAGGACCTTGTCGCGCAGGGTACGACCACCGACCTCCACCGCGTCGCAGAAGGGCTCACACGGCACCCCAGGGCGTTGACGAATACCGACCTGGACCTCTCCTCACTTCCTGGCTCGGCGCAGGTAGGCGCAGAAGGGGTGCTGATCCCGTTGGCATCGAACAAGGTGCCGATCGATCTCACGGTCGCCGAGCAATACTCCTTCTCCGAGAGCCAACAAGTGCTCGACCGGATCCCGCAATGCTTCCAGCCCACGCTCCTGTGGGCACTGGAAAACCTGGAACCGGGCGAGTCGCAGGTGTGGAACCAGACCTGCGGGGAGTACGTCATGGGATTCGGGCTGCTGCGTACATCCCAATCGGGCGGCCGGTACGGCTGGCTTGTGGTGCAAGCGCTTGCGGAAGCGCGCCAAGACCTGATTGCGGACCCCGTGCCAGAGCTGAACGAGGTGCTCTCCAGCAAGTCCCTGTACATCATCATCAGTGCAGTCATCGTCGCTGTGCTTCTGGCAGCTATGGTCGCGCACCCACTCACCAGGGCCCGGGCGATGGCGGAAGCAGTGGCCGCCGGCGACCTCGACGTGCGCCTTCCCGAGAACGGACGTGACGCCGTTGGACAGATGTCTGCGGCGGTCAACACCATGGCCGACCGGCTCACCGGCCAGATCTCCGAGCTGGAGAGGGCCAACGAGTCCCAGCGACGGTTCGTCTCCGACGTGGCCCACGAGCTCCGGACCCCGACCGCAGCACTGCTCGCGTCCGCGGAGGCCCTCGAGCATCCGGAGACAAGGGACGCGGCCGCCGTCCTCGTCGTTCCCCAGCTGCGACGGCTCGCCAATCTCACCGAGGACCTGCTGGAGATCAGCCGCATGGACGCCGGCCGTGCGCAACTGCAGCCCAGTCTCATCGACTTGATGGACCTCCTGACGGAGGTCATCGACGACTGCGGCTCCCCGGAGGGCGTGCAACTCGTGGGGTCGTTCCCGCTGGAGGTGTCGACCGACCCGGCGCGGCTGCGGGTGATCATCCGCAACCTCGTGGCCAACGGGCTGCAGCATGGTGCCGCTCCGGTGACGATCACGGTCGACGAGCGCGAGGGGCAGGTGACGGTCTCGGTGACGGACGCCGGCCCGGGCGTCCCCTCCTCACTGCGGGAACGGGTCTTCGACCGCTTTGTCCGGGGCGACGAGGCGAGGCACGGGTCATCATCCGGGCTCGGCCTGGCGATCGCAGCAGAGAACGCCCGGCTGCTCGGAGGCTCGCTGCGGCTCGACCAGGATGGAAGAACCTTCCTTCTCAACCTGCCCGGCTAGCGGCTATCGTGCTCCGATGACAACCACCGTCGAGGAGTACATCGCCGGCTTTCCCGAGGACGTGGCCGCACGCCTGCAGCAGGTACGGGAAGCGATCGTCACAGAGGTCACGCGGGTCCACGGCGCCGCGCCGGAGGAGCGGGTCCGCTACGGCATCGCTGCGGTCATGCTGGACGCACGCGGCGCGCTCCACTACGCCGGCTGGAAACACCACATCGGGCTCTACCCGGTGCACGTGTTGCCGGAAGAACTGGAGGCCGAGGTCACCCCGCTGCGGACAGCGAAGGACACGGTGAAACTGGTGCACTCCCGCCCGCTGCCGTTAGACCTGCTGACCCGCATCACGGCAGAGGTCGTCTCCCACTACGGGGCCTGACGCACCGCACCCCCAGAAGGGCAGCCCTCCGGACTACCGCACCCCCTGGAACCCGAACCGGAAGACCAGGTCCTGGGACCGGGGCAGACGGTACTCCGGGTGGGTCTCCGCACCCCAGGAGTCGTCCCCTCCCACGCCCCGCCGCATCAGGGCAGGGCGGAGCACGGTGTGCTGGATGGGCGGCAACTCCACCGGATGGGTAGCGTTCTCCACCTCGAACGGTGTCCACGGCAGGGCTGAGAACTCCATACCGTGAGGGCTGTCGAAGCGCAGCCCCACGCCACGGTCGTCGGTGACGGTTGCCCACCGGACCCCGGTGTGGCTGCCCGCCTCCTGCGGCCGGACGTAGGGGGTCAACTCCGTGCTGACATCGCTGGAGTACACCCCGAGGCGGGCTCCGTTCCGACGGTCGAGGTAGCACTCCTCCGGACCCTCGCCGTACCAGCGCAGGTGATGCAGGTCGGCGTCAGCGGTGAGCAGCAGCCCGAACTCCGGCATGTCCGGCAGTCCCTTCCCGGGGTGCACCGTGGTGGTGACCTCGATCCGGCCGGTACCGAAGACGCGGTAGGCCACCGTGCACTTGCTGGCAGGCGTGGTCGGCAGGAGATAGGAGTAGGTCACGTCGACCGAATCCTCCAGCTTCGCGACCGACGGGTTGTCCGCACCCGGGTCGAACCGCGGGTACCGGCTCGCCAACAGCCACTGGCCGTCGCGGAACGGCATTCCCCAGCCCCGTTCGTTCGCGGTCGGTGCATGCCAGAAGTTGGGCTGCGGGATCGCGCTGAGCAGTTCCTTCCCCCCGTCGCGGGTCAGCCCGTAACGGTACGAAGTGAGCCCACCGTGCAGTCGGGAGAAGGAGGCAAGGAAGTGCGGCCCCCGCACACCGATGTTGTGGGTGCCGGTGATCACCTCCGGCCGGGGAGTGGCGCCGGGCGTCCGCTCCGGCACGGGACCGGTGACGGTGAACACCGCCTGCTCCCACCCGACCTCGTGTCCTGCCGGCGCCCACGCCGTTGCCTGACGCAGCCGGAACGACACGTCGACGGCGTACTCGCCGGGCACCGTGGGGATCGCGAACGGTAGCGGGTAGCTCGCGAAGCCACCCGGGGGAACGTCGGTGTCGAGCCGGTCCTCGGCCAGCAGCTTGCCCTCCCGGCACAGCGTGACGACACAGTCGAAGGCACCAGAATCCGTGAAGAGGTGGCGGTTGTCGACCTCGACGGCGTCCGGGCTGATGCAGGTCCGGAACCCCTGGTAGAGGTACTTCACCTCCTGGATCTTCGGGGTGGGTGTGCGGTCGACGAAGAAGATGCCGTTGGCGCTGAAGTCGTAGTCGGTCGGGCTCTCGCCGCAGTCACCGCCGTACCCGAAGAACTCCTTGCCGTAGCGGTCCCTGAGCTTGATCGCCTGGTCGGCGAAGTCCCAGATGAAGCCTCCCTGGAAGAGGGGCTCGGAGTACGCCAGATCGAGGTACTTGTGGACGGCACCGAACGAGTTGCCCATCGCGTGGGCGTACTCACACAGGATCATCGGCTTGTCGCGATGGGTCTTCAGCCAGGCCTCCACTCGTGCGGCCGGGGTGTACATCTGGCTGACGACGTCGGTCGTCTCCGGGTACCGGGGATCCCAGTGGACGCCCTCGTAGTGCACCGGTCGGGTATCCACCTCACGCAGGTAATTGGACACCGCGAGCATGTCCGTCCCCCCGAACGACTCGTTGCCGCAGGACCACATCACGATGCTCGGGTGGTTCTTGTCCCGCTCGAACATGCTCCGCGCCCGGTCGAGCAGTGTCGGAAGCCACTCGGGGCGGTCGCCCGGCAGTGCCTCTGCGACGCTCAGCTCGCCATTGGTGACCCGGTCCCACATTCCGTGCGACTCGACGTTCATCTCGTCGATGACGTAGAGGCCGTAGCGGTCACAAAGATCGTAGAAGTAGGAGTTGTTCGGGTAGTGGCTCGTCCGGACGGCATTGATGCCGACACCCTTCATCAGCCGTATGTCCGCCTCGGTCTGTTCTGCGCTCATCACCCGGCCCTGGAGGCCGAACTCGTGGCGGTTGACCCCCTTGAAGACGATCCGCTGCCCGTTGATTCGCAGCAGGCCGTCCTCGATGCCGAAGCGCCGGACCCCTACCTTCTGGGGGATGTGCTCGGTGAGGGTGCCGGCGTCGTCACGGACCTCCATGGCCAGGTCGTAGGCGAAGGGGTCCTCCGCGCTCCACAGGTGCGGTCCGGCGATGGACACCTCGAGGGCGCCATCCCCGGCATCGACCAGCTCTCCCACACCCGCCAGCACAGCCCGGACGGTTCCCGCTCCGGCAAGCGCCACCCGGACGCTGACGGTCGCTTCGGTGAGGTCGTCGGAGACCGTGGTGGTCACCCGGACGTCTTCGGCATGGCTGGCCGGACGGCGGTACAGCACCACGTCCCGGAACAGCCCGGAGAACCGGTAGAAGTCCTGGTCCTCGATCCACGACCCGGCGCTCCACCGGAACACCTGGGCCGCCAGCTTGTTCTCGCCGTCGACGAGCGCCGGGGTGAGGTCGAACTCCGAGGGCGTGAACGAGTCGGTGCCGTAGCCGATGTAGACACCGTTGCACCACACGGCGATGGCGCTCTCCGCGCCCTTGAACGAGACGCTGACCCGCTCCCCGGCCCCGAGGGGACGGTCGAGGGTGAACAGCTTCACGTAGCTGGCCACCGGGTTGTAGCGCAGCGGCACTTCGCCGGGCTCCACCGCCTCCTGGCCGTCCCACGGGTACTGCACGTTGTTGTACTGCGGACGGTCGTAGCCCTGCAGCTGGATGTGGGCTGGCACCGGAATGTCGTCCCACGACTCACAGTCGACCTCGATCGACTCGAACCCGGGGATGACGAGCGCGGGGTTCTTCGCGTGATGGAACTTCCACAGCCCGTTCAGGCTGTGCTCATAGCTGCTGGTCCCGGTGAGGGCCTCGCCGGTGTTGAGGAACCAGCGGTGGTCGGAATGGGCCGGGAGGCGGAACTCGCTGAAGTACTCCGGATCGGCGAGCCGGCTGAGGTCGAAATTCACTTGATAGCTCCTGTAATGCCTTCGGCGAAACTGCGCTGCAGGACGAGGAAGAGGATCATCGTCGGCAGGGACGCCAGCAGCACGGCCAGCATCAGCACCCCGTAGTCGACGACGTATCCAGCCCGCAGGTTCGAGATGAGCATGGGCATGGTCTGGTAGGCGTTGTTGATCAGGACGACCTTCGGCCACAGGAAGTTGTTCCAGGCAGCCATGAAGGTGATCACGGCAGCAGCGGCGTAGGTCGAGCGCATCGTCGGCAGGAAGATGCGGAAGAAGATGCCGAGTTCGCTCAACCCGTCCATCCTGGCCGCCTCGAGGATCTCGTGCGGGAACGATCGCGACGCCTGCCGGAACAGCAGCACGAGGAACGGGGTCGCGATCGCCGGCAGGATCACTGCTGCCGTCGTGTTGATCATCTTGAAGGTGGCGAACATCTGGAACAGCGGGATCATGGTCGCGGCGAACGGGATCATGATCGCCAGCAGCAGGAAGCCCATCAGGCGGTCCTTGCCGGGGGAGTGGAAGACCTCGAACCCGTAGCCTGCGAGCGAGCAGACGATCAGCGCGAGCACGGTGGTCCCCACCGCGTTGACGGTCGAGTACCACATGGCGGAGGCGAGCGGCTGGGACGTCGCCAACGCCTTGAAGTTCTCGATCAGGTAGCCGCCGGGCAGCAGCCGCGAGCCGAGGACGTCCTGGCTGGTGTTCGTCGCGGAGACCACCATGAAGTACAGGGGGAACACCGAGAACAACGCGGCCACCGTGAGGAACGCATATCCGGGCACAGCACGCAGGCGCCTAGTCACGCTTGTCACCGATCCTCATCTGGATTGCTGCAAGGACCGCCACCATGATCAGGATCGCGTAGGACAGTGCCGCCGCGTAGCCGAAGTTGGGGTTCTTCTGGAAGGACAACTCGAACAGGTAGTGCGACATCGTCATGGACGTGTACGCGGGGCCGCCCTGGGTCAGGTTCCACGACTCGTCGAAGAGCTGGATCGTGCCGTTCGTCGACAGGATCGCGGTCAGCAGGATCATCGGCTTGAGCTGCGGGACGGTGACGTACCAGAACGTCTGGAACGCATTGGCCCCGTCGATCCGGGCAGCTTCGAGGGTCGAGTAGTCGAGGTTCTGCATGGCGGCCAGGTAGAACACCATGTTGTAGCCGGTCCAGCGCCAGATCAGGCCGAGGACGAGCACGAACCGCGCGGTGGCGGTCTGGCCCAGCCAGTTCACCGGCGAATCGATCAGGTGCATCGACACCAGCAGGTCGTTGACCAGGCCGTCATTGGAGAACATGGTGCGGAACACCAGCGAGTACGACACCAGTGATACCGCGCAGGGCAGGAAGATCGCCGTGCGCCACATGCTCTTGAAGCGCAGTGTCTTGCTGTTGAGCAGGTTCGCGAGGATCAGGGCCAGGATCAGCATGATCGGCACCTGGACGACCAGGTAGATCAGCGTGTTCTGCACGGTCAGCTTGAAGATCTCGTCGGAGAACAGGCGCTGGTAGTTGTACCAGAGCGGCTCGGCGAAGTTGAGCCGGGTGCCGCGTCCGGTCTGGAGCGAGAGGATGAAGGCCTGGAACATCGGCCAGAAGTTCATCCAGAGAATCAGCAGTGCTGCCGGGATCAGGAACACCCAGCCAGTGAGGTTGCGGCGCTGCTCCACCCGGAAGCGGCGTCGGGGTCGCTCTTCGGTAGGAACGGCCCTGGCCCGCGCGCGGGGCGCGGAAGCGGGTGGCCCTCCTGCGAGGGTCGGTGTTGGCGGTTGTGACACGGGGCTAACCCACCTTCCATCAGTGGAGTGGGGGCCGGTGTCCCGGCCCCCACCACCGTCAGTGTCGAACGGTCACTTCATTGCGAACTCGACGGCCTTCTGGGCCTCGTCGAGAGCAGCGGCCGGATCGGTCCCGTTGAGGATCTTCGTGATGGCAGCGCTCACGTTGTCGCGACCCTCGTAGTAGTAGGCACCCGTGTTGTTCTTGGGCACCATGGCCGAGTAGCCGACGACCGTGGCGAAGATCGGCTCGTTGCTGAAGAACGCCTGCGGTTCGGCGTAGACCGAGCTCTTGCCGGCCGGCAGCCAGTTGGCCAGTGCGCCGGAGGAGGGCAGGATCGTGTCGTAGAACTCGGTCGAGCCTGCGAAGGTGCTCTTCAGGAAGTCGGCGGACAGCTCGTAGTTGGCGTTGGAGCTGATCGCCCAGGACGAGCCACCGTTGGCGGAGTAGTTCGTTGCCCCGGCCACGTCGTCCATCTTCGGCAGGTTGGTGATGCCCCACTTGCCCGACTGGTCCTTGGCGGTCTGGATCGAACCGGCGATCCACACGCCGTTGATGGTGCCGGCCACGTTGGAGTTCACGATGGTGGCGATGTACTCATCCCAGGAGTTGACCTCGACGAAGACACCGGACTTCACAAGCTCCTTGTAGGTCGCGATGGCCTTCAGCAGGGCCTCGTTACCGCTGATCGTTGGGTTGCCCTTGTCGTCGAACAGGCTGGCGCCTGCGCTCTGCAGGATCATCATGATCAGGTCGGCGGATCCGGCCTGGCCGGTCAGCAGCGGCTTCTTGGTCTTGGCCAGCACCGTCTTGCCCTTGGCGATGAAGTCGCTCCAGGTGATGTCGGTGAAGTCGGCAGGGGTGAGCCCGGCCTCCTTGAGCATGTCGGTGCGCAGGGCCGTGATGGCCGTGCCGCTGTCGAAGGGGAGGCCGTAGTTGACGCCGTCGACCGTTGAGTAGCCGGTGACGCCCTCAGGGAACTCGGCGAAGTTCACGCCGGAGTTCGAGAAGTCCTTGAACAGGTCGGGGTAGTTGATGACGTTCTTCTGGAACGCATTGTTCTGCATCAGGAAGATGTCGGGCAGCTGGGTGGTCTCGTTCGACTGCGCCAGCGTGGTCAGCTTGGTCTGCAGGTCGTCCCACGGGGTTTCGACGACGTCGACGGTGACGCCCGGGTGGTCCTTGCCGTAGATCTTCGCTGCTTCCTTTATGGCGTAGATGTTGAAGGCGGGATCCCAGCACCACACGGTGAGCTTGCCGCTCATGGCCGCAGCGGAGGTGCCGGCGCCCTCGGATGCAGGGGCTGGGGCGCCGGAGCCCGAGCATGCTGCCAGGGCGATGCTCAGTGGCAGAGCCAGAGCCAGCGAGAGGATTTTGCGTGGTTTCCACATTTCGATGACGTTCCTTGTCTCTCGTGCGTCACCGAGGTGCGGGTCGGTGCCATCCCGGAAGGCTGCTTTGCCTTCAGCAGCGCCGTCGTGCACGGCCGCTGCCCTGCGGACCTACCATTCGGCGGCGGAGCGGTACTTCGGCGACCACCTGCGGGTCGAACCGGAGCCTCCGGGACTGAATGTTTAGGTAAACATAGCAGCGTCCCAGGGGGCTGTCACCCCTCTTCCGGGTCACGTTCAGGTAACTCCAACCCACGCAGAGCGACCCCACAGCACTGAATGGTGACGTTGCCATCTGGTAGCTAGGATGTCGCCATGGCCACAACGACGGGCAGGGGTCGCCCGAAGACCGGTCCGTCGATCGAGGACGTCGCGCGCCTGGCCGGCGTTTCTGCCCAGACCGTCTCCCGCGTCTCCACGGGTGCCAACCCCGTTCGTCCCGCCACGAGGGAACGGGTCCTGCTGGCCATGGGTCAGCTCGGCTATTCGCCGAACCATGCGGCTCGTGCACTTCGCAGCGGATCCTTCGGCACCATCGGGCTGGTCGCCCACCGGTTCGGCCGGACCGGCGAGGCGCTCACCACGGAAGCCGTGCTGGAGGCCGCCGAGGCGGAGGACTACTCCGTGACGCTGCTGACCGTGCGCGATCCGGAAGTAGAGGGCTGGGAGCCGGCCGCCCATCGCCTCTCACACCAGGCCATCGACGGCCTGATCATCATGCGGGCCGAACGGGCCACGCCCGAGTCGCTGTCGCTCCCGGCCGGGATGGCGGTGGCCGTCTCGGACTCGCGCCTCGTGGGCCACTACCCCGCTGTCGCCGCGGACCAGGTGCAGGGCAGCACCGACGCGATCAGTCACCTGCTGGAGTTCGGTCACCGGAATATCCACCACGTCGCGGGCCCGGTGACCTCAGAGCCCGCGCGCGTCCGCGCTGCCACGTGGCAGCGGTGCCTGGAAGGCGCCGGCATCCGCCCTCCTCAGCTCTGGCGCGGGGACTGGAGCGCACGGTCGGGCTATGCGATGGGCCAGGAGATCGCCCTCGACCCCTCGATCACGGCGGTCTACAGCGCGAACGACGAGATGGCGTTCGGCGTGATGCGGGCACTCCACGAACACGGCCGCCGGGTGCCCGAGGACGTATCGATCGTCGGCTTCGACGGGATCGCGCTGAGTGAGTTCTCCTCGCCCCCGCTCACAACCGTCAGGCAGGACTTCCGTCGCATCGGCTACGAACTGGTTCGGCTCGTCCTCGAACAGATCCGAACGACAGCGACCATCCCGCGCGACCGCGTCCTCATTCCGACAGAACTCGTGATCCGGGGAACGACCGCTCCGGTGGCCGGTCGCTGAACCGCATCAGGTCAGGCTGCCGCG
>JBBRIY010000078.1:0-9738 GCA_038220215.1 Propionibacteriales bacterium | reverse complement strand
CACCACCACAGCCACAGGTGCGGGCACAGCTCCGGGCTACTGGCGCCTGGGCGGCGGCAACCTCGCCGCGTGGCCGAACCAGCCGACGAGTCCATACTTCGCCGGCTCACTCGACGAGTTCGCCGTCTACAACACGGCACTAACCTCCGCCACCATCACCGCGCAGTTCAAGGCACGCAGCTGACACCAGCGTGAACCAGAGGAACCGTCCCCGACCGATCGGGGGCGGTTCTTCTCTGCCCCGGAGCAGCTTGGACCGAATTGGGGACGGTTCCAAACTCGGTCCAGGCTTTTCTTGGACCGAGTTTGGAACCGTCCCCAATTCGGTCCGTGCCCAATTCGGTTCGTGCCCAGTTCGGTCCGTGCCCCGGTTCGGCTCAGGACGCGGTCGGTGCACCCAGGTACTCGTCGAGGACGGCGAAGTGGCCGGCCGCACGCTCTGCGACGACGGCGGGGCTGGCCGGCTCCAGCGTCGTGACGCGCCGGTAGCGCTCGCTGCGTGAGGCACCGACGAATTCCGCGAGCTTCCAGCCGCGGTCCAGCTCGTCGAGGTCGGCGAGGGCGTTGCTGAGCTTGTTGCTGTACTCCACGCAGGCCACGCGGCTTCCGAAGGCGAAGCCGAGCACCATCGCGTGGAACCGGGTGGCAAGCACCGTGTCGGCTGCGCGCAGCACGCCCAGCATCGCGTCCATGTCACCGCGGTAATAGTGGGTGGAGACCCACTCGCCGACGCGACCACCGACGGTTGCCAGCACTCGCTCGATGGCAGCCTCGTCGCCCTCGTGGGGGCAGAAGCTCACCAGCGTGACCCGCTCGCCACGCAGGGTGACCAGGTCCTCGACGAGCTCGGCGATCGCCGTCTCGTAGGCCTCGCGGTACTGGCTGAGCCCCTCGCGTCCGGTGAGGTCGATCATCGAAACGACCACGCCCCCACGAGGCGCTCCGGCATCGGGGCCGGGCACGGAGAACAGCATGTCGGGAGCGAGCCGTACCTGCGGGACAGCCCGCAACTGCTCCAGCGACGCGGTGTCACGCACGGTGACGTCGAGGGCGCCGGAAAAAATGTGTTCGTAGGTGGCGAGGAACTCGGGGCTCCGCCACGGGCCGAAGTTGCCGTTGAGGAAGAACGTGCCGCGCCGCGCACCCAGCAGCCCCGCGTCGCGGGCCGCGTTCTTCTGCCAGCCCTCACGCTCCATATACAACGAGCCGCCCAGGCGCACCACGATCTGGGACCGCTTCACCAGCCGGCGACGACGCAGCGTGTTGACCCGTAGCGGGATCCGGAGGCGCTGCAGCAGGCCGTCAACGTAACGGATCTTCCGGAGCCGCCGGACGTTCCGCAGCGCGGCGAAGGTCGCGCCATCGGTCTGGTCCTCGATGAACACGAACTCGACGTGCGGGTAGCGGTTGGCCAGCGTCACAAAGAGCAGGTCGTCGCCGACGTTCTGGTAGTCGTAGAAGTCCACGAACACCGGACCGACGCCGGTGCCCACTGCTGGCGCTGGGCCGCTCATCGTCGCCTCGCAGCGATCTTGGCAACGAATCCGCGCAGGCGGGTCCAGCCGATCGTGTGCCCGAGGTAGAGCAGCAGGGCCGGAGCCGCGGCCGCGCCGACGGCGAGGAGCGAGAGTGCTCCGTACGGGATCACCGTCCCGACCACGAAGTGCGCGACCAGCCAGCCCAGGACTGCCGTCAGCGCCGCCGCTCCGAGGACCGACAGCCACGGCACCTCGCCCCACGGTGTGGGAATCGGAGTGCTGATGCGGCGCTGGCCGAGACGGGTCAGGTAGATGGCGGCGGCGATCGCTGCGATCAGGGTTGCGCTAATGGTGCCGAGAACGCCGAACATCAGGATCAGCGGGAACGTCAGGCCCAGGTTCGCGATGGTGTTCAGGATGTCGTGGGAGAGCGTGAGCCCCGAGCGTCCCAGCGCGTTCAGCCAGAATCGCTGCACAAGCATCAGCAGCGTCACCCCGTGGGCGAGCAGGACGACAGCAGCCACCTGCCCGGGCAGGTCGGAGCCCAGGTGCAGCCAGGCGGTGACGCCGAAGTAGGAGGCCGGTACTCCGACGGCGATCCAGCCGGCGACGAAGCGCACCCACAGCCGCTGGATGCGGGCGACCTCAGGGGTGGCCCCATCCGGGCCCGCTGCGCCCAGGGACCGGACGATGCTGGTCTCGATCGGGGCGTAGGCATTCATGGGGACGCCGCGTAGCGTGCCGGCGAAGCTGGCGCCAGTACCGAACGCCGTCATCTCCGGGGCGGCAAACCGTCCGACGAAGATCGCGTCCCCCTGGGCTGAGACGACCGAGAGGACGCCGGAGACCTGGAGCTTCCAGGCGAAGGCGAAGAACTCCTTCAGCAGGGTGGCGGGGACGAAGCGGACGGCGTGCCGGTCGAGCCGTCGCAGCGCGGCCGGCAGAACCATCAGCGACGGCAGGACCTGCTGGGCGACGAACGCCCAGCCGACGCCGACGAGGCCGAGGCCGTTGTTCACCGTGATCACCATCAGCGTGGCGTAGGCGAAGAAGCCGAGCAGGTCGCCGAGGGCGGGCACCTTGAACTGGTTGGTGGTCAGCAGCACCTGCGTGAACAGCCCGCGCACCTGTGACACCGCGACGATGATGATCATCACGCGCAACAGGAACACCGCCCCGTCAGGGTCCTCCGCCGTACCGGGGAAGAACGCCATGATCCATGGTGCTGCGGCGATGAAGATGGTGCACAGGACCGCCGACGCCGCGACCACAATCACCAGGAGCGTGGCCAGCAGCGACGTGGTGCTCGCCCGGTCGCCCCGGCCGGCGTACATGCCGAAATAGCGCCGGGCGCTGGGGCCGACGCCACCGTCGACGCTGCCGATGAACTGTTGGATCACCATCACCAGCAGGAAGATTCCGTAGATCCCCACGCCCAGGCCGTGGATGACGAACGGCGTCAAGGCGAGGTTGAAGATCAGGGGCAGCATCTGGGCGAGCGCCTGCCAGCCGGTGCCACCGAGCAGGCGCCGCGCCAGGCTCGGCTCCTGGGTCACACCGTTGTCCGTCACCACCGGTTCCGCAGCCTCTCGCGCAGCGCGGAGCCGTCCGGCAGCCGCTCGAGCAGGGGTGCGAGCACTCCGGCCTGGATGGCCTTGGAGCGCACGCCCGGGTAGAGCGGGAACTCCGTGGCCGCCTCGCGGAGCTGCTGCGCGCCATCGGCGAAGTTGCCGGCCCGCCACGCTTCCCGCGCCCGCAAGCGCTGTCGGGTGGCAGAGCCGAGCCGCGCCCGCACCGCGAGCAGGTGTTCTTCCCGCTCGGTGAAGGTACCGGCGAACCGGTCCGCGACGACGGCGATCATCGCGTCCTCCGCGTCGAGCATGGCGCCCGCGTCGGACGACTGGCTCTGTCCCTGCTGCCGGTAGTACGAGGAGATCGTCGGCTGGAAGGCGACGCGCCAGCCGGAGAGGATGGCCCTCGCCCAGTACTCCCAGTCCTCGGCCCGCTTGAGCTGGTCATCGAAGGGGCCGATCTCCGTTGCCATGGCGCGCGGGAACACGGAGAAGATCGACACGATGTTGCCCTGGAGGATCGCTTCGCGCTGCTGGTCCCGCGGCACCTCTCCGAACGGCGAGAACCCGTACGGCTTGAGCCCGTCATCGGTCATCAGCTCGCTGGCACACGTGACCCAGGTGCGCGGCGGAGCCGCTGCCATCACGGCCAGCGACGCGGTGAGGTAGTTGGGCAGCAGGACGTCGTCGGAGTCGCAGAGGGCGATCACGTCACCGGAGGCGTGCCGGAGGCCGGTGTTCCGGGCTGCGTTCGGGCCGGCGTTCTCCTGTTGCAGGATCGTCACCCGGTCACCGAAGCCGCGCGCGATCGTGACGGTGTCGTCGGTGGAGCCGTCGTCAATGACGATGAGCTCGATGTCGGGATGTGTCTGGGTGAGCACGCTGCCGATCGCGACCCCAATGCGCACACCCGCGTTGTACGTGGGCATGATCACACTGACTGTTGGCACGGTGCCTCCTCTGACTGGAAGTGCCTGGGCGCTTTCGATCCACGAGTCCGACGCTGCCGGTGTTGACCAATGCTACGCCACGGCACGTTTCGGAAATGTTTCGATTTGACGGCAAGGTCAATTCCGCATGTATTCAAGAATGACCCATGAGCATCGCTGGGTGCTCAATCACTGCACACTGCCAGCCGGCTGGCCTTCGCGGCACAGGGGTGTGTCCCGCCTGCAGCAGGTTGCAGCCCTTCGACCATGCCCGCGGCCGTCAATGCTTGTCAAATCATCATTGGGGGGTCAGGATGGGCACACGGCGGATCGCGACGGAGCCAACATCGGTAGTCGCAGAGGGTGCAGGACCAAGGACGGCAGCCCCCGCCGCACTGCGGTGTAACCACCCAGCTGCGCAATCTTACGCATTTAATCCTCATATCCCGCGCACACCCCGAGACGAATTGAATAATCGCAGGGTCTCTGTCAGGCTTGTGTTGTCGGTGAGTTGTTCGGGGGAGCAACGCCGCAGGCCATCCGTCGGATAGGCCGGGAAAAAAAGACAACTGAGGTCAGAGTCGGGGGCACCACCATGACCACTTTGAGTAGTTATCTCGATACGCTAACAACGCACGCAGCCACCAGTCGCAACATCGGCCAGAACCGGCTGGTGGGACGCACCACCCAGCGTGCCCTGCTCTTCGGCGCGGACGCGCTGATCATCGCGGCGGCGCTGCTGGTGGGCGTTTTCGCCCGCGGCCTGGTGCCGCTCGACGGCGGCGTGGTCGGCCTCTCAGCGATCGCAACGGTCGCGGTCGGAGCCCTCTGGCTCGCCGCACTCATGGCGGCCGGCACCTACCAGCTGCGCCACCTGCGGGCAGGCACCACCGAGTACAAGCGGGTGCTGATGGCCTCCTTCATCATGGCCGGCGCGACCGCCATCGTGAGCTACCTGATCAAGGCCGAGTTCCCGCGGGGGCTGTACGTCCTCTCGTTCGGCCTCGGCACGATCGGCCTGATCGCCTCGCGCTTCGTGCGCCGCAAGTCGATGGCAGCGATTCACCGTCAGGGTGGACTCATGACCCCGATCGTTGTTGCCGGCGACAGCAGCCACGTCGACGAGATCGCCAAGGTGCTGCGCCGGGAAACCTGGCTGGGCTACAAGGTGGTCGGCGCGGTGACACGGTCCCGGGGGGAGACCACTCCCAACGGACTGCCGATCCTCGGACAGATCACCGACACCGTCGCTGTCATTGAGAACCACGACATCGCAACCGTGATCTTCGCCGAGGGGTCGTTCCAGTCCCCCGCCGACTTCCGCCGCATGGCGTGGGAGCTGGAGGAGCACGAGATCCACATGATCGTGGTGCCCGCCCTCACCGACATCAGCGCCCAGCGGCTCGACGTCCGTCCGGTCGCTGGACTCCCGCTGGTTGACGTTGCCCGGCCCCAGGCCATCGCAGCGGCCCGCTGGATCAAGCGCACCTGGGACGCGGCGGGCGCGGCCGTCATCCTGCTCCTCGCCTCGCCGGTCATGGCGCTCGTCGCCCTCGCCATCAAGATCGAGGACGGGGGCCCGGTCCTGTTCCGTCAAACCCGTGTCGGTCTTCGCGGCGAGCAGTTCCAGTGCCTCAAGTTCCGCAGCATGGTGCTCGACGCGGAAGCGCGCCTCGCCGAACTCGCTGCGGCGAACGAGGGTTCCGGTCCGCTCTTCAAGATGACCCAGGACCCGCGCATCACCAGCGTTGGCCGTTTCATCCGTCGTTTCTCCCTCGACGAGTTGCCGCAGCTGTGGAACGCCCTACGGGGCGACATGAGCCTTGTCGGACCCCGTCCGGCACTGCCCAGCGAGGTGGCGCAGTACGACTCCGACACCCGCCGCCGGCTCGACGTGCGTCCTGGCCTCACCGGCCTGTGGCAGGTGTCCGGACGGTCGAACCTGTCCTGGGAGGACACCGTCCGGCTCGACCTGTACTACGTCGACAACTGGTCGCTGATCCAGGACGTCCAGATCCTGTTCCGGACAGCGAAGGCGATCGTCGGTTCCTCCGGCGCGTACTGAACAGCCGAACCCGAGCGGCCGGGGCTACCCCCGCTCCCTACGATGGCCCCACACCCCTGAAGGGACCGACCGTGGCACGACTCGCCTATCTCGACCGCCTGCGCGTCGGCGCAGCCATGGCCGTGGTGATGATCCACGTCTCCGCCATGCGCTGGCCGGACACCTCGCCGGCATCCGCCGACTGGCAGGCCATGAACGTCTACGCGGCGGTGAGCCGCTGGTGCGTGCCGATCTTCTTCATGGTCTCTGGTGCGCTCTTCCTCGCTCCCGGACGGGAGAACGCACCGGGGCAGACCTGGCGCAAGTACATCTCGCGGCTCCTTGTGATGTGGGTGGCATGGAGCGCCTTCTACACGGTGATGAGCGCGGTCTTCCTGCGGACGGCGGACCCGCTGTTCCTCCTGCAGCACCTGTGGGACGGCTACTACCACCTCTGGTACCTGCTGGCCCTCACCGGGGTGTACGCCCTGATCCCCCTGCTGCAGCGGATCGTCGCCTCCCCTGCCCTGACCCGGTACTTCCTGCTCATTACCGGCATTCCCAGCATCGCCGTGCCGACGCTGGCCATGGCTCCGGTCACCGGAGGACTCGCCGCCGACCTGGTTGCCCGCGTGGCGCCGTACCTGGTTGCCGGGTACCCCTTCTACTTCGTGCTGGGACACGTCCTGCACGAACGGGGCGCAACGTTCTCCCGTCGCACGCGCACAATCATTTACGCCGCCGGCATCGTCGGGACAGTGGTCACCGCGGCCGGAACGGCCTGGCTCTCGCTGAACAAGGGCGAGCCCTCCGGTGAGCTGTACAACTACCTCAGCCTGTTTGTCGTGGCGGCGGCCGTCGCCGTTTTCCTCCTGATGCAGCAGCTCAGCGGTGACACCGTCACCAGCCCTCGGCTGGCGACGTGGGCCCGCTGGACCCTCCCGATTTACCTGGTCCACCCCGCTTTCGTCCGGATCGTGCAGGAGTTCGGCATCACCCCCGGCCTGCTCCCGGGGATCATCGGGCTGCCGCTGATCTGGCTCGCCGTGCTCGTACTCAGCACGCTGGTGAGCGCCCTGCTGGTGAAGATCCCGGTCGTGAACAGCTGGCTGGTGTAGCGGCCTCGCCGTAGCCCGTCAGGCCTTGATCAGGGTGACGTCGAGCAGAAGGTCCTGCTTCAGCGGGGTCTTCACGGTCACCGATCCGGGACTGGACGTGGTCTTCACTGCTGTGCCGCTTACCCGGAAGGATGCGGAGGAGCCGGACACCGTCCACCCGTTCGGGACCGTGACGGTCACCGTTGCTGCGGTGTCGACCAGGTCGGCCTGCTTGATGACCAGCAACTGGTAACGCCACGTGGCGCCGTCGGCCGGACGCAGGGCCTGCGGCACCGACGAGTGCAGGACGAGGCGCTCCTGTGATGCCGGGTAGAGGCGGAAGTAGTACTCGAAGGTGGGCAGGCCGGTGGCATCCTCGACGGTCTCGAACGGCGTGGAGCCCGCGGCGACCTCCGTGGTCCCGGCGGCCCGATGCACCCGCACAGAGTTGCCCATCCATTGCCGCGGCACGCCCAGAAGCAGGAGCTTGCTCTTCTTGTACCCCAGCTCGGCTGTGGTGTCAGCGGTACCGTCCGCCTGGAGTGCCACGGTGTAGTCGAGGCTCTTGGTGACACCGATATTGGCCTTGCTGGCCTTGATCACCGCATTGCTGACGGCCAGCAGGTCGGTAGTGTCGGCCGGTGGGGCGATGGCACCGCCCCAGCCGAGGTCGACGACGGCCGTCTGGGCCGTGGGATCGGTGAACGACAGCTGCACGTGCTTCTCATTGGTCGACGTGGCCAGTGCGCTCATCGTGGGCAGGAACTGGTCGTTGCTGAGATGGGTGATCTCGCGCAGCAACTTCGCAGCGAACGAGATCACCGCAGCCTTCTTCTTCAGGGTCTGGTTGGTACCAGGGCCGCCGTTCTCATACTCGATGACGTACGTGAGTTGCTCCAGCACGTTGTCCGAGGTGAGCGGCAACGACGATTCGGGCACCGTGATGGGCCCGTAGATCTTCAGGAGATCGCGGATCACGGGAATGTCGATGGCGACGATCCCGTCGATCCTCGGCTGCTTCAGGTTCTGCCAGAACTGGCTCATCACCTTGGCGCTGGTCGGGAAGTCGATCCACCAGTTGCTGTCGCGGAAGGCGAAGTGGGTGAAACTCACCCCCCGGATCGGCAGGGGCAGGTCCAGGGTGTCGCGGGGCAGGGTGTAGACGTCGGTGAATTTCGTGAGGTTGAACCCGTCAGGCCCGAACTCCACGAGGCCGTACGTGCCGATGAAGCCGCCCGTCGGCCGCAGCTCGGCGCTGTTCTGCGACACCACGAGGAGTCGGTGCTGCTGGCTGAACAGGTAGCGCTGGAGGTCGAGCAGCGACTGGCTGCGCTGCAGCAAGGGTGCCAGCGGCTTCAACTGAATCTGGAGCTCGATGACCGCTGTGGCGAGCTGGGGCACGAGACCGTCCGTGCTGAGGTCTGTCGAGAGCCGCGCGACGGTGGTCAGGGAGACCAGGGCCGCCTCGAGGTGTGGGCGGGACACCTTGAGGATCTGGTTGACACGGTCGCCGCCGCTGGCTGCATCGGCGGACTCGAGGAGTTGTGCCATCTCCGCTCCGGCCGACGACCCTTCCAGGCCGATGGTTGCCAGGGATTCCGCGACAGTGACCTGGTGACCCAGCCACGGCAGTCCGCGGACCCAGTCGGGGCCGAGCAGGGCGCGCGCCTGGCTGAACTCGTCCTTCGCCTTCAGGAAGGAAGCGCGCGCCGCCGGCACCTGCTCGACCTCAAGACTGTGCAGGGCAGCCTTGGCGTCGACCTTCCCTGCCCGCGCGAGTGCCTCGAAGGTGTTGGCTCGCTGGATTCCCCACACGACGCCGGCCACCAGGCCGACGACGACCACGGCTCCGGCGACCCACCACCCCCAGCGCTTCACGTGGTCAGCCTATTCGCCGCACCTATTGCAGGGGCTGACGCGCCTGGTCGCCTCGGGTTGCCGTTCCAGAGTTCGGTAGCGTTGCCCCATGCCCCGTATCGCACCCTTCCCGGCCATCCGCTACGCCCCGGGCACCGACCTGCAGCAGGTCATCGCACCGCCGTACGACGTGCTCTCACCGGCCGACGTTGCCCAGCTGGCTGCCCGCGACCCGCACAACATCGTCCACATCGACGTGCCCACCGGTGGCGATGACCGTTACGGCCTGGCGGCGCGGTCGCTTGCGGCGTGGCTGGACGCCGGTGTGCTGGTGCGCGACGAGGCGCCAACCCTGACCGTGTACCGGATGGCCTTCACCGATGCCACCGGAGCCGCCCGGACCATCGTCGGGCTGCTCTGTGGCCTTGAGGTCGTGGACCTCGACGCCGGGGGGGTCCTGCCCCACGAGCGCACCACAGCGAAGGCAGTGACCGATCGACTGGACCTCACCCGGGCCACGGCCACCAACCTCTCCCCCGTCTGGGGCCTCTCCCTCGCTTCCGGCCTCACCCGTGCGCTGGCCGAGCCCGGCGAGCCGGTGGGCGAGATGGTTGCCGAGGGTGTCGTACACACGGTCGAACGGATCACCGATGCGGCGCGGATCGCCTCACTCACCGCGCTGCTCGCCGCGGACGATGTTCTGATCGCCGACGGCCACCACCGCTACTCGATCTCGCGCACTTACCGCGACGAGGTGCGGGC
>JBBRIY010000077.1:0-9755 GCA_038220215.1 Propionibacteriales bacterium | reverse complement strand
TCACCTTCGCCGCCCTCGCGTTCGGGCTCATCGAGGGACGCACCTACGGGTGGTGGACCACGGTTCGGCCCTTCGAGGTGGGTAGCTGGACCTGGACGGCCACCCTGTCGCCGGTCCCTATCGCGCTCGCACTGTCGGTCGTCCTGGGCACGGCCTTCGTGCTTCGGACGACCCGACGCACCCGATTGGGGCTCCCCACCTTGCTCCGGTTCGACCTGTTCGGAATCCCCTCGTTCCGCAACGGCAACATCGCGGCCATGATCGTCAGCCTCGGCGAGTTCGGCATCATCTTGTCGTTGCCGCTGTGGCTCCAGAACGTGCTGGGCTACACCGCCTTCCAGACGGGGCTGGTGCTCCTCGGGCTTGCCGGCGGGTCCTTCGCTGCCAGTGGACTCTCCGCCGCAATGAGTGGCCGGCTGAGCCCGGCGAGCATCGTGCGTGCCGGCCTGGTGGCCGAGATTGTCGGCGTCGCGATCCTCGGCCTGACGATCGCGCCGTCGGCCTCGTGGCTGGTGGTGGTGGGCGCACTCGTCATCTACGGCTTCGGAGTGGGTCTTGCGACCGCCCAGTTGACCGGCGTCGTCCTCGTCGACGTCCCGATCCAGCGCAGCGGTGAGGCCTCAGGTGTGCAGAGCACGTCCCGGCAGATCGGCTCGGCCCTCGGCATCGCCATCCTCGGCACGGTGCTCTTCACGTCCATCGGGGCACAGCTCGACTCGTCCCTGCGCGAGGCCGACGTGCCCGACGCGGCGAGGACCGCGATTGTTGCGGCGGTGGTGGACAGCGCCGGGGGAGCGATCCCGGCACTCGCCAACGACCCCAGCACTGCGGTCGCCTACGAACCCGCGCGGCAGGCCTTCTCCGACGGCACCCGCTATGCGGCGTTCACCGCGGCCGGCTTCCTCATGATCGGCCTGGCTGCCTCCTTCTCGCTGGGCAGCGGCCGACGTCGCAAGGAGCTGGAGGGGGATGCTGACGAGGTCCGGGGCGAGTCCGACGACGTTGATGGGGCGGCGGAAGCCCACAAGCGAAGCGGCGCTGGTAACCCGTCCTGAGCGCTCGAATCCGGATGCGTGGGTATCAGTCTGCTTGTGGCCTCGGCGTGCACGTCGGAGCGGCGGGCGGGTCCCATCAAGGCAATCGGAGGAGATGCAATGACAACCAAGGTCGAGAAGACCCTCGTCGTGGACATGCCGGTGAGCACGGTCTACAACCAGTGGACGCAGTTCGAGGAGTTCCCCAATTTCATGGGTGCCGTGGAGAAGATCACCCAACTCGGCGATGACCGGCTGGAATGGGTGGCCGAGTTGGGCGGTGTGCGCCGGCAGTGGGTCGCCAAGATCCTCGAACAGGTGCCCGACCAGAAGGTCGCCTGGGCCGCGGTGGAAGGTGCGACCAATGCTGGCGCCGTCACCTTCGCCGCCGTCGGGCCCACCCAGACCGAGGTGCACCTCACGATGGAGTTCGAGCCGGAAGGATTCCTGGAGACGGTGGCCGACAAGCTGCACATCGTCGGGAACCAGGCCGAGCACGACCTGGAGAACTTCAAGCGGTTCATCGAAAACGAGGGCTACGAGAGCGGGGCCTGGCGCGGCTCCATCAATGAGGGTGCGACGGTCCGGACCCCGGGGGTTGAGGACGCAGCTTCCTCCTTCGGAGACGCCGGCAAGGTGGGGGACGCCGGCGAGCGGGAGGCAGCCTTCAACCAGAACCCCGACTCCGACCCGGACACGATCCCTCGTGAGGGCGGCCGGGACTGAGTAGCCCTTCCGGCGATCCGGCCAAACCGCGGCACGGCCGATCGTGCTCGAGGCCCGCGAATTGCCCCACCACGTCAGCCCCTACCAGCAGCAGTAGCCGCCGTCGACGAGCAGGTCGACGCCGGTGATGTAGCTGGCCGCCGGGCCCAGCAGGAACAGGACCGGGCCGGCGATCTCGTCCGGTTCAGCGAGGCGGCCCAGCGGCGTCGTATCGGCGAATTCGGCGACCAGTTCGGCCACCTCGGGTCGGCGGTTCATCGGGGTGAGGGTGTAGCCAGGGCTGACGGCGTTCACCCGGATTCCGAGCGGTGCCCATTCCACCGCCAGTGACTTGGTGAGGTGGACGACTGCCGCTTTGCTGGCGTTGTACTGCGCCTGGGTCAGGTTGCGGTTGGCGATCCTGGCCGAGATGGAGGCGATGTTCACGATTGCGCCGCGTCCGTGCTGGCTCATGGCCCGCGCTTCGGCCTGGCAGGAGTAGAACACCCCGTTGACATTGGTGTCGAAGACGCCCTGCCACTGGCTGGGGGTCATCTCCAGAGCTGGCGTGCCAGCCCCGACCCCGGCGTTGTTGACGGCCAGGGTGAGCGGCCCGAACGCCTGCTCCACCGCTGCCACCGCAGCCCCGGCCTGTTCGTGGTCGCTGACATCCCACTCGATGGCCAACCCCCGGCCACCCGCAGCCTCGATCCGGTCCACCGTCTCGGCGGCCCGCGCAGTCGACCGCGCCGCACACCCGACCGCAACGCCCGCCCGGCCCAGTGCGAGCGCGATTGCCTGGCCAATGCCACTGGACGCACCGGTGACCAACGCCACTTCCTGGTCAAGGCCGAAATCGATCACCCGCACATGATGACAGCTGGACGCCGGGTCCCGGAGGCCTTGACCGTCAGGAAAGGCCGCCCTAGCGTGGATTCATGTCGGCCCGACGATGCCGCCGACGGTCTCCTACACCCCTTGAGGAGTCATCATGAGAGCCGTATCCCGGCCCGGAATCATCGCAGCAGCAGTGACGGCAGGGCTGATCGCCAGCCTGGCCCTGACCGCTCCCACCCTTGCCGAAGCCAAACCGGAAGCGAGGAGAGGTGACGTCGCAATCCCAAGGGTGACCGGTCCCATCCCGGTCACCGCGACCTCGCGTCCCTTCATCGACCGGCTCGGTCCGCCGCGGGTCGCAGCCAAGAAGGCCGGCTACGTAGAACGCGAGTACTTCGTCAGCGGGAAGTCCAACGTCTACACCTGGAACGGCAACGAGCCCGCCGTGCGGACCGCGGACGCTCCCTACACCACCCGCATTCTCGTCCGGATGCCGACGAAGGCCCACACGTTCAGCGGCACGGTCTGGGTGGAACCCCTGAACCCGACCCTGGGCATTGACCTGGACCGCATGTGGCAGTTGCAGTACGCGCAGATCCTGCGTGACGGCGACGCCTGGGTGGGAATCACCAGCAAGCCGAACACCATCGCGGCCCTGAAGAGTTTCGATCCAGTGCGTTACGGCGCCTTGTCCATGGCGAACCCGTTGCCGCCGGAGCAGCAGACGTGTGGCCTGCTTCCTGGCCAGCCCGGGTTCAACCTGAACACCTCCCGGCTGACCGAGAACGGGCTCATCTGGGACATCCTGAGCCAGGTCGGCGCCCTGATGAAGAGCAAGGCCCGCAGCAATCCGCTACCCAAGGCGGCACGCGTGGTCTTCGGCGAGGGGTGGTCGCAGACCGGCGGGTACGCCCAGCGCTACTTCAGCACTTTCGGAGCGTCGAGCAAGGTGCGCGGCACGCCGGTCTATGACGGCTGGCTCGTTGGCGGGCCCACGGGACCGTCCCCGATCAACCAGTGCGAACCGGTCTCCACCGCCACTGATCCGCGCCAGCAGATCAAGCCCAACGGAGTGCCGGTGCTCTCTTACCGCACCGAGAGCGACTTCTTCAGCTTCAACTACCGGCGCCCGGATGGGGACACCCGTAATGACCGGTACCGCCTCTACGAAATGGCAGGCACCTCGCACGATTCGGCCACCATCTATGAGAACTTCCCTCCAGACGCGGACGTGATCAAGGCTGGTATCACTCCGGTGACGACGGCGCTCTGCGGGTTCGTCCCACCGAGCGGGCCCAATGACTTCCCCTACGAGTATTTCTTCAACGCTGGCGCGGTGAACCTGAAGAAGTGGCGAGTGGGCATCCGGCCGCCCACGGCTGACCGGTTCGTCTATGACGGGACCACGATTCAGCGCGACCAGTACGGCAACGCCCTGGGCGGACTGAGAAGCCCGTACGTGGACGCCCCCACCGCCAGCTACAGCCTGCCTCCGGGCGGGGCGTGCCCCTTCATCGGGGTCAAGACGCCCCTGTCCCAGGCGCAGCTCGACGCGCTGTACAGCTCGCACGGCCAGTATGTGAAGGCTGTTGCGAAGGGCACGTTCAGCCTGGTCCGCAACAGGTTCGTGCTCCCCATCGATGGGGCCCGCATCATCAGGGAGGCCGTCAGGGCAGACGTCCCCTGAGCGCGCAGCGGTAAGGCTCGCAGCAGACGCATAAATAAGGGGTGCCCGGTTTCGCTGACCGGGCACCCCCTGTTCCTGACAGGAGCCTATGGATACGGCGCAGTCCTCAGCCTCCCTCCGACGACCTCGTAGATGGCCGGAAAGCCGATCCGGCACACTGGTGTGTACAACGGCTGCGCTGACGGCGAGCAGAATGCGCTGTATCGACAGGTCGTCCAGTTGAATCACGACGTGGCTGCGGCCAGGGACGATTTCCTGGACCAGTGGAACAGCCAGATCGGCCCGACCTACCGATCGGGTGGTTGCGAGGTCGGAAGGACATCATGAGTCATCGGACGGCCGCCACCGCGGTGGGGATCGCTGCGTTATGCCTCCTGGTGCCCGCCTGCGTGCCGGCGGCGACCACACCACCGCCAGCCGCGCCCACGTCGGCCGCGCCCACGTCGGCCGCATCACCGCCAACGGCATCAAACCCCGCACCGTCTACGGCGGTCGAGACCCCCGCAACGTCGCCACAGCCAGCGTCCGCCTCGTTCGCGATCATCGGTGATTACGGCACGGGTGATTCCCACGAGGCCGCGGTCGCTCAGCTGGTGGCATCGTGGAACCCCGACTTCATCATCGCTCTGGGTGACGACTACTACGCGCCGGCCGGAGGCAAGGGCACAGGCAGGTACGACGAGTCGACGGGCGCCTACTACTGCCGCTGGTTGAAGGACCTGACCACAAGCGGCGGGCATTGCCCCGCGGGACAGGCGCCGGAGAACGCCTTCTTCCCTGCGATGGGCAACCACGACTACAGCGACGCCACGCCTGGCCCGCAGAGTTACCTGAAATACTTCGCGCTTCCCGGCGCTGGCACGCCCGATACGTCCGGAAACGAGCGGTATTACGATTTCGTCGAAGGCGCAGCCCATTTCTTCGTGCTGAACTCCAATCCCGAGGAGCCGGACGGCACGACCAGCACCTCCCGCCAGGCGCAGTGGCTCAAGGCCCAGCTTGCTGGCTCCACATCGCGGTGGAACATCGTCTACGACCATCACCCGCCCTATTCCTCCGACGCTACCCACGGGTCGACCATCGGGCTGCGCTGGCCTTTCGCAAAGTGGGGCGCCGATGTGGTCCTTTCGGGGCATTCACACACCTACGAGCGGATCCTTCGCGACGGCATCGTCTACTTCGTCAACGGTCTGGGCGGCGCACCCCGCTATTCCTTCGGACGACCGGTTGCCGGCAGCAAGGTGCGGTATGACGCCAATTGGGGCGCTCAGCGCGTGACCGTCACGCCAACCACGATCAAGCTCGCGTTCTATAACGTCGCGGGCAAACTGGTTGACGCTTACACGCTCACGGGAGGCTAGATCTGGGTGCCCGGAATCCCACTCGAGTTCTCGCCCGTATCGCGAGCACGCCTACCCGTCGGGCGCTTCTCGACGCCTTCCCGGGCATAGGCGACGAAGGCGGGATCCGACGAGACCAACTGGCCCATCATCTCGCACCCGTCGCACGTGATCAGGTCGACAATTGTTGACTCGCCGGCATCGGGCCGAACGAGCCAGGTCCCGCCGGCAGCCTCCCAGCGCTCCAAGGCCGCCAGGGCATTCCGGGTCACGGCTTGCTCCACCCTGCAGTGTCGACAGCTTCGCTCACGGCTTCGATCGTAGCAATCCCAATTGGCACCGTCATCGCCCGTCACCAGCCGCCGCGGGTCGGAGTGTGACCCTTACGTGCCTCTTCGGGCATGGCCATTTCCGCCCGCAGTCCCAGCAGCCGCACGGGCCGGTCCGGTTCGATCTTCTCGACCAGCTCCATCGCCTTCGCCACCACGAGCTCCCGGTCGACGGTGGCCGGGATCTTCCGGGTGAAGGTCCTGGTGACGAACGGCGCGTAGCGCACCTTCAGCCCCAGACCCACCACCGGACGGCCGTCCGCCGCCACGTCCTCCAGCACCTGTTTGAGCAGTTCGAGAGCCGCCATCACCACCTCCTCGCGCTCCACGAGGTTCTGCTGGAAAGTCGTCTCCCTGCTGTGCCCACGCGCCACCCACGGGGTGTCATCCACGACGTGCGCGCCCTCGCCGCGTCCAAGTTGGCGGTACCAGGGCCCCATCGCAGGGCCGAACTCGGCCACCAGTCCATCCTCGTCGGCGCCCGCGAGCTCAGCGACGGTCACGATGCCCAGGGAAGCCAGGCGCCGGGAGATCCTGGTGCCCACTCCCCACAGCTCGATCGTCGGCCGCGTCCCCATCACCTCCAGCCAGTTGTCGCCCGTAAGCCGGAAGGTGCCGCGAGGCTTGCCGAACCCGGTTGCCACCTTCGCGCGGACGAGGGTGTCCCCGATCCCCACACTGCAGTGCAGTTCGGTTGCGTCGAGCACCGCCTGCTGCACCCGACGCGCGTACGTCTCGGGGTCGTCGGTGACGATGCCGAGAAACGCCTCATCCCAGCCGAGAACCTGCACGACAGCTCCCGGCTGCGCGCGCAATGTCTTCATGACCTCATCGGACGCAGCGGTGTACGTCGGGCCGTCCACCGGCAGGATCACCGCTTCCGGAACCTTCCGGGCGGCGATCCGCAACGGCATCCCCGAACCCACCCCGAAGGCCCGTGCCTCGTACGAAGCCGTCGACACCACGGCCCGCTCGCTCGGATCGCCACGACCTCCAACGATCACGGGCCGTCCGGCGAGCTCGGGGTGGCGCAGTACCTCAACTGCAGCGATGAACTGATCGAGATCGACGTGCAGCACCCACCGGTTGCCATTCGCACCCATTCCCATAGCCTGTGGCCAGCGCCGCCCGGTGTCCATGGCTGCATACCGTGATCAGCACGTTCCCGACGCGTGAGCGAACCCCAAAGCCGGCCCCTTGTCTGTCGCCGACGGCTCGGTAAGGGCGACCTCCGCGGCGGTGACATACTCGCGCCGTGACGATCATTGAAGCCCGCCGTAGCTTCGCCTCCCTCATTGATGACGCGCGCCGTCGCCAGCATTTTTCCATTCGCGATCTGGCCCGAATAGCGGACGTTCCCGCGGCGACCGCCCAGGGCTGGCTCAACGGAAAGCACTTTCCGGTACCTGCCTTGAGGCCCAACTATCTGAGGGTGGTTGACCAACTCGGCCTTTCCGATCAATTGCCGGACGAGTTGTGGGATGAGCCCTGGTCTGAACTGCAGCCGCGCTTGCGTTCCGGTAAGCCGCCGTACCTGGGCCTGCGGGCATTCGGGCCGGCCGATCGTGACCTGTATTTCGGCCGGGACGATGAATCCCGCCGCCTTGCTGAGACCGTCCAGCGGCTCAGGGAGGGCCAGGGCCACGGGCTGATAGCGGTCGTGGGAGCCTCGGGCAGCGGCAAGAGCTCACTCCTCGGCGCGGGCCTTGTGGGCACCGAGGCGGTGGACGGAATCCTCGCGGGCTGCCCGGTTGCCCAGCTCACGGTCGATGACCTGGCCGCCGGTAACGGTCCCGGCGCGTCGGCAACCCTGGTGGTCGTCGACCAGTTTGAGGAGGCCTTCGCATTCGACCAGGAGCGCCGTGTCGCCACGCTGGCCGCCCTGGCCACGCTCGCCGCCCGCGCCATCGTCGTGATCGGCCTTCGGGCGGACGCCTTTGGCCCCGCCACCCAGGAAGCCACCCTCACCGATGCCCTCGCCCGGCCGTTCGTCGTCACCCCCTTGACCCGCGACGAGGTTCGTCAGGTCATCGTCGGGCCTGCCGAACTGCTCGGGGTCTCGGTCGATGACGACCTGGTCCCGGTCCTGCTGGACGACCTGGCGCCCGGCCCGCAGGCCGGATCGGTGCCCATCGATGCCCTTCCGCTGCTGTCCAACGCCCTGCTGGTCACCTGGGCCGCGGGCAAGGGCAAGCGCATGGCGCTCGGCGACTACCTCAGTGCCGGTGGTGTCGCCACTGCACTTCAGGGCCTGGCAGAGGACGTCTTCGGCTCCCTCGCCGCGCCGCAACAGGATGCCGCCCGTCGGCTGTTCCTGCGCCTCGTCCGCACTTCCGGCGACGTCCTCGTGCGGGAATGGGTGCCCCTCGACGACATTGAGCCCGCGGGCCTGGAAGCCATGGACGCCTTCGTCGCAGCCCGCATGCTGACGCTCAGCGGCGACGCGGTGCGGATCAGCCATGACGCCCTGCTCGGCCACTGGTTCCGGCTCCAGTCCTGGATCGAGGAAAGCCGGGTGGAACGGGCCGTTCTGGAGCAGTTGCACCGTGCCTCGCAGGTGTGGAGCGACAGCGAGCGCAACCCCGAAGCCCTGATCCCGGTGGAACGCCTGGCCGTGTTCAGCGACTGGGTTGCCGACCCGAAGAAGCAGCAGCTGCTCAGCCCCCGGGAGCGTGAGTTCGTCACGGCGAGCCGCGAGCACTTCGCCTCCGAACTGGTCAGGGAACAGGTGGTGAATCGTCGGTTGCGGGGTGGGCAGCGCCTGGCCGTCGGGCTCACCGCGCTCGCCACTGTGCTGGCCATGGTGACCGGAGCGCTGTACTGGCAGGGCCGCGGGTTGCAGGCGCAGGCTGACGGTGCCCGGCTCGACGCCCAGTCACGGCAGGTCGCCCTCGAGGCCCGCTCGATCCGGGCCGAGGATCCGAACCTGATGGCCCAGATGTCGCTGGTCGCGGCGGACCTGGCCCCCACCCGGCAGGGGCAGTCGGCGCTGCTGGACGCCACGAGCGTCAATACGCCGATCCGCTGGCCGGGAGCCGCCAGCGCTGTGATCGCCAGGACCGCCGACGAAAAACTGGTGGCCCGGGCCAACGGCAGCGGCGAGGTGACGTTGTGGCGCGGGGATCAGCTGCTCACCGGACCCGGCACCACGTTCACCGCCGATCCCGACGGCGGCCCGCTCTACGCCCTCGCGCTGGCCACCGTCGGACATCGCACCCTCCTTGCGGTCGGCGGCGGTGCAGGGGCTGCCGGCCTGTGGGACGTCAGCGCAGAGCCGACCCGGCTGGCCGACCTGCGCGGCGGCGACGGCACCATTTACGGTGCAGCCTTCGCCGGCGACGGGGGCCGGCTGGCCCTGGCCACCTCGACCGGCGAGGTGAAGCTGTGGACGGTCCCGGCGACGGGCACGCCCACCGCCCTCGCCACGGTGAGCATCGGGGACGGAATCGCGGCCAAGGCGGTCGCCTTCGGACCGGCGGACACCGTGCTGGTCGCCGGCCAGGTCGACGCCGTGGCTCGCTGGACGCTCAGTGCCACCCCGCAGCGCTTGCCGGACCTGACCTTCGCCTACGACACGGCCCACGTGATCAGCCAGGCCCTCGCCGTCAGCCCGGACGGGCGCCAGTTGGCCGTCGGCATCGCCGGCAGGCGGGTGCTGCGGTGGACGCTGGACGGCACAGCAGCCACCCCCCTCGCTCCCTTGCTGGGCTTCGAGAGCTGGACCAACGACCTGGCCTACAGCGCCGACGGCCGCACCCTCCTGGCGGCCAACTCGGACCAGAACGCCTACATCTTCGACGCCGCGTCCGGCAGCCTCCAGCAG
>JBBRIY010000076.1:0-9794 GCA_038220215.1 Propionibacteriales bacterium | reverse complement strand
GTCAGCACGTCGCGGTAGAACGATGTGAGTTCGGTCAGCACCCGATCGAGCGCATCACGCTGCAGGCGTTTGCCCCGGGCCTTCTGTTGGTCCTCCAGGTCGCGCAGTGCCGACTGGGCGTTGCGGGGGCGGGCGCCCTTGGTCGTGAACCCGAGCGCCTCCGACAGCTGCGTCTTCTCCCGCGCATCCAGTTCACCGGTGACGGCGGCAGCCTCCTCGGAAGCCGCCTCGACGACATTCGCGGCGGCGTCCAGGCAGGCACCGAGGGAACTGAGTTGCGTGGGAAGTCGCAACACCTCTGCCCGGCGGATCCGCGCCCCCTCGTTGCGGGCCAGCGCGCGAGCACGGCCGATGTGGCCCTGCGCGACGCGGGCAGCGAAGTTGGCGAGGCCGGCATCGATGCCGTCGCGCCTCTGAAGCAGGGTGGCGATCGCCGCGGTGCTCGGCGTGCTCAGTTCGACCAGCCGGCAGCGCGAGCGGACCGTGGCGACCACGTCATCAGCGGTCGGCGCGCAGAGCAGCCACACGGTGCGCGGTGCTGGTTCCTCGATGCTCTTCAGCAGCGCGTCGGCACCACGCTCGGTGACCCGGTCGGCATCCTCGACGACCAGGACCTGGTAGCGGCCCATGGTCGGCGACATCGCAGCCCTCCGCACCAGGTCACGCACCTCGTCAACGCCGATGCTCAGGGCTTCGGTGCGCACCAGCGTCACGTCGGGGTGGGCGCCACTGAGGGCGGTGAGACAACTGTTGCAGGTGCCGCATCCGCCGAACTGGCACTGCAGGGCCGCAGCGAAGGCGCGGGCGGCGTTCGAGCGACCGGAACCGGGCGGGCCGGTGAGCAGCCAGGCGTGGGTCATGGCGTGGCGGTTGCCAGCGGCAGAGGCCCCGAGCACGGCCCGCTCGAGGGTTTCGACGACCCGTTCCTGACCGATCAGGTCGGACCAGACGCCGGTGATGCTCACGGGTTCACTGTGCCAGCCGGGGCTGACAGAAGCGAGGCGATCCGTGCCCTCACCTCAGCGGCGATCTCCTCGATCCCGGCCCGGGCGGGCAGCACGAGATAGTGGCCAGCATCGTTCGCCGCGAGGCCGAGGAAGAACTCCCGGGCACGAATGTGGAAGTCGGCGCCCGCACCCTCGACGCGGTCCTTCTCCGCGATACCCGCGACGCCCTTTGCAGGGTCGAGGTCGAGCAGGACGGTGAGGTCGGGCAGCAGGTCCTCGGTGGCCCAGCGGGCGATCTGCTCGACTCGTTCAGGCTCCAGCACACGGCCCGCGCCCTGGTAGGCCAGCATCGAGTCGACGTAGCGGTCCGAGATCACCACAGCGCCTCGCCGCAAGGCAGGCAGGACCAGCTGGTAGAGGTGCTGGGCCTTGTCAGCGGCGTACATCAGGGCCTCAGCCCGCGGTGACACGTCACCCCAGGCCGGATTCAGGACGAGGTCGCGCAACGTGGCACCGATGGCGGTGTCCCCCGGCTCGTAGGTGAGCACCACCTCGCGTCCCTGCAACGTCAGCCAGTCTGCGAGCAGGCGCGCCTGTGTCGACTTGCCGACGCCGTCGCCACCCTCGAACACGACGAAGATGCCTTCGGGATGATCGGCCACGGCTACTTCTTGCGGGTCGTCTTGGGCTTGGGCTTGGCCTTCGTGGCGGACGCCTTGGGCGCTGCTCTTCGGGTGGTCTTCTTCGGGGCCGGGCCCTTGGCTCGCTTCTCCGCCAGGAGTTCGGCCGCCCGCTCCAGCGTCATCGTCTCCACCGAGTCGTCGCGACGCAGGGTGGCGTTGAACTCGCCGTCGGTCACGTAGGAGCCGAAGCGGCCGTCCTTGATCACGACCGGCTTCCCGCTGACCGGGTCGGCACCCAGCTCCTTCAGTGGGCCGGCAGCAGCCGCGCGCCCTCTCGCCTTGGGCTCGGCGTAGATCGCCTCGGCCTCAGCGAGGGTGATCTGGAAGATCTGGTCCTCGCTGGTCAGGGAGCGGGAGTCGGTGCCCTTCTTCAGGTACGGCCCGTAGCGACCGTTCTGGGCGGTGATCTCCTCACCGTCGGCGCCGGTGCCCACCACGCGCGGCAGGCTGAGCAGCTTCAGGGCGTCATCGAGCGTGACCAGATCCACCGACATGGAAGCGAAGAGGGAGCCCGTGCGCGGTTTGGCCGCCTTCGGAGCGTCCTCGGGTAGTACCTCTGTGACATACGGGCCGTAGCGGCCGTCCTTGGCGATGATCACGAGCCCGGTTGCCGGATCGGTGCCGACCTCCCGGTCGACGGCGACCGGCTGGTCGAGCAACTCCTTGGCCAGTTCCAGGGTCAGGCCGTCCGGCGGAAGGTCCGGATCGACGTTGGCGCGCCGTCCCGCCTCGTCCTCCACGTAGGTGCCGTACCGGCCCACCCGCACGTCGATGCCGTCGCCGAGGCTGAACGTCGACAGCTTCTTCGCGTCGATCTCCCCGAGCTCACTGACCAGCTTCTGCAGGCCAAGGTGCGCCGAGCCCTCCGGGCCGAAGTAGAAGTCCTTCAGCACGGCGATGCGGGCGGCGTTGCCGCCGGCGATCTCATCGAGGGTGTCCTCCATCTCGGCGGTGAAGGCGTAGTCAACCAGGCGGGCGAAGTGATCCTCCAGCAACCGTGTGACGGCGAAGGCGAGCCAGGTCGGCACGAGCGCCGAGCCCTTCTTGAACACGTAGTCGCGGGACGTGATGGTGCGGATGATCGCAGCGTAGGTGGACGGCCGGCCGATCTCGAGCTCCTCGAGCTTGGCCACCAGCGACGGCTCGGTGTACCGCGACGGTGGGCGCGTCTCGTGGGCGACGGCCGTGACCGTCTCCGCGTCCAGGTGCTGACCGGTGGCCAGCTGTGGCAGGCGGGCCTGGGCGTCGTCGCCGGCCTCGTCGTCGTCGGTGGACTCGACATAGGCCTTCAGGAAGCCAAGGAAGGTGATGGTGCGGCCGGACGAGGTGAAAGCCGCCCGTCCCGACTCGGTGATCTCGCCGGTGGCCGCATCGGTCACGGACACACGCTCGGGCAGCGTGGCGCCGATCCGGACGCTGACCGTCTCACCTTCCGCGTCCTTCATCTGGGAGGCGATGGTCCGCTTCCAGACCAGTTCGTACAGCCGCAGGTGGTCACCGTGCAGCCCGGTCTGGGCGGGCGCGCGGAAGCTCGAACCGGCGGGGCGGATCGCCTCGTGCGCCTCCTGGGCGTTCTTCACCTTCGAGGCGTAGGTGCGGTACTTCTCCGGCACGTACTGGCCGCCGAACATCTCCTTGACCTGGGCGCGGGCCGCCTTGATCGCCGTCTCGGACAGCGTGACCGAGTCGGTACGCATATAGGTGATGAACCCGCGCTCGTACAGGTCCTGGGCCACCGACATCGTGCGTTGCGCCGAGTAGCCGAGCTTGCGGCCGGCCTCCTGCTGCAGGGTGGTGGTGCGGAACGGCGGGTAGGGCCGGCGCGTGTAGGCCTTGGCCTCGACCCCTGCGACGGCGAAGCCGGCCGACTCCAGCGCCGTGGCCAGGTGCGTGGCCTGGTCCTGCCCGAGTTGCAGGAGGTCCTTGCCGCTGAGCTTGCCCACCGAGTCGAAGTCGCGGCCCTGGGCGATGCGCTGTGTGCCGAAGGTGGTCAAGCGGGCGCTGAAGGTGCGCGGCTCTGAGCCCTCACCGGCGTCGAGGATCGCTTCGATGTCTGCATACGCGGCTGCCCGGAAGGCGATCCGCTCCCGCTCCCGGTCGACGACGAGGCGGGTGGCCACCGATTGCACGCGGCCGGCCGACAGGCGCGGCATGACCTTCTTCCACAGCACCGGCGACACCTCGTAGCCGTACAGCCGGTCGAGGATGCGCCGGGTCTCCTGCGCGTCCACCAGGTCGGTGTCGAGCTCGCGGGTGTTCTCCACCGCGGCGAGGATCGCCTCCGGGGTAATCTCGTGGAAGACCATGCGCTTCACGGGAACCTTGGGCTTCAGCTCGTCCAGCAGGTGCCAGGCGATCGCCTCCCCTTCGCGGTCCTCATCGGTGGCCAGCAGGAGTTCGTCCGCATCCTTCAGCTTGGCCTTGAGGTCGCGGATGGTGGCCTTCTTGTCCGCTGCGACGACGTACAGGGGTTCGAAATCCTTCTCGATGTTGACGCCGGTTCGCGCCCACTTCTCCCCCTTGAACTTCGCCGGCACCTCGGCAGCACCCGTCGGGAGGTCACGCACGTGGCCACGACTGGACTCGACGACGTAACCAGCGCCGAGGAACTTGGCCAGGCTGACCGCCTTGGTCGGCGACTCGACAATCACGAGTCGGCGTATCGCTGCGTTAGCCACTGTTGGTTCTTTCCTGGCGTTGGGGACGATCGGTCGCTCACTCTACTTCTGTGATCGCCAGTCACCTTAACGCCCCGCACCGGCAAGGCCGGTACGGGGCGTCAGCGGCCGGATGGCGAACCCAGCCCGTTGTTGCGTCAGTTGACCGGGCTGCTGCCCAGGGTCACCGTCGCTGTCTTGTGGGAGCCGCCAGGGGTTGTCCACCCGATCGTGACCTGCTGGCCGGGCTCGAGAGCACGGATCACGGTGGCGAGGTTGGCGCTCGCCCTGATCGTCACCCCACCCACCCTGGTCAGCTTGCTGCCTGGGACCACGCCCGCCGTGTCGGCAGGGCTGCCGGCCACGACCTGGGTGATGGTCTTGCCGGTAGTGCTGCCGGACTCCGCCTCTGCGACCCTGATGCCGAGGTAGCCGGCCGGCCCGACACGGACGGTGCCGGCGTCCTGGCCGGTCTCGATCTGGTCGACGACGGCCAACGCCGTGGCGATCGGGACCGCGTAGCTGGTGCGCTCCCGCGTGGAGCCGGCGGTGGTCATGCCGAGCACCTCGTTCTGGGAGTCGAACATTGGTCCGCCGGAGTCACCGGGGACAGCCCGGGCGTTGGTCTCGACGAGCCCACTGAGGTCCTCGCTGCTGCCCCAGGGCGAATCGGAGGAGACCGTGAGGCTCTGGTCCGTGGCGGTCACTGACCCGGCGGCCTTCACCAGCTCACCCCCGCCGGAGGCGTTGCCCACCGCGGCGATCGCGTCGCCCACAGCCACCTGGTCGGGGTCGGGGGTGACCGTGGTCAGCCCACTCGCGTCCTTGAGCTGGAGCAGCGCGACATCCTTGGCCTGGTCGAAGCCGACGACGGACGCCGTGTAGGTGTTGCCCGAGTCGGCCACCGTGACGGAGACCTTCTCCGAGCCGGCGACCACGTGATAGTTGGTGAGCACCTTGCCATCGGCGGTGAGGATCATCCCGGTTCCGGCAGCGATCCCCGAGCCGGTCTCTGCCTCGATCAGCACGACGCCTGCGGACTGGGCTGCTGCGACGGAATTGCCCGTCGTGGTCCCCCCGCCCTGCCTGCCGGGATTCTCGGCCGGGTCGGACGGCTGGGTCCGTGGCTCCGTGGTCGCCGTCGAGGCCGGGGAGGGGAGTGCGCCCTGGATCGTCCGGGCGGCAAAGCTGAAACCGCCGGCGGCGAGCACAAGGGCGACGACGCCTGCAACGAGGGCCAGCGGCCACCGCCTCTTCGTCGCGACAGGGGCTGGCTGCTGGCGGTAGTACTGGGCCGGGTCGTAGTAGCCCGGGTGCTGGTAGCCGGCATACGGGTTCTGGCCTTGCTGGCCCGGCGCCTGGTATTGCCCGTAGGCCTGTCCGGCCTGCTGCCCGTAGGGCGCCTGACCGTACCCCTGCTGGCCATTGGGCTGTTGCCCGTACGGCTGCTGCCCGTAGCCCTGCTCGCCGGGCTGGGCTGGCTGGCCGTAGGGCTGCTGCCCGTAAGGCTGCTGGCCGGGTTGGCCGTACCCCTGCTGACTGTAGGGCTGCTGACTGTAGGGCTGCTGGCCGTAGGGCTGTTGTCCATAGGCCTGCTGGCCGTACGCGTAGGGGTTCGGCTGGCCGCCGGAGGACCATCCGGCCGGGAACTGGGCTGTGGGCTCGCTCGGACCGGCGGCAGTTGGCGCGACCGGTGTGGTCTTCGGCGACGCCCAGCTGCCGGGCGCTGCGTGCGCCCACGGCGTCTCGGGCAGCGGAGTGGTGGGCTCGGCAGCATCGTCGCCGACCGGAAGGGCGCGGGTGGGCTCGTTCGCATCCGGGGTATCGGGACCACCGGGGGTCCGGGTCGGATCGGTTGGCTCAGCCATCTCTGACTCCATTTCTGTGCTGCTCCCGAGTCTTGCCACTGAGCCAATGACCAGGCTGTTGGGTTCCTGTGAGTACCTGTGAATCAACCCGGCAGCAGATAGCCGTCTGAGACCAGCCTACGCAGCGGCGAAATCACCTCATCGCGCAGGGCTTCTGCTTCGACGTCCAGCAGCCCCGCAACGGCGCCGACGAGGACTCCCAACGGCAGGTCACCGTCGCAGGCGCCGACGATCGCGGCCAGGGCGGTGTCGGCCTCGACCGCTCGCCCGAAGCCGTACTGCTGCCGCAGCACCAGGTGCTGCGGGTCGACAGCGCCCGGTGCCCCGATAGTCTCCTGGACCAGGCCGGCGTGGGTCGTCCAGCTCTGAGCAAGGAACTCCTGTTCGGCCAGCCGTGACGGTTCTACCGCGCCGAAGAAGTCGCCGAACGCCTGCCCCACGGGCTGGTGGACGGCGTGCGGCCAGTCGTCGAAGCGGAGCGACGGGTGGTCGCGTCCGGCCTTCCTGAGGGCGATCCACCCCATGCCGACCGCCTCGATGCCCGCGAAGGCGAAGTAATCGAGCCAGGCCTGGTACCGGTCGAGGTACTCCGGGCGTCCGGAGAGACCGGCGTCGGTGAGCCAGATCTCGATGTACTCGTACGGATCAAGCAGTTCCCGCTGGAGGACCAGTGCGTCACAACCGGTGGGCAGGATCCATTCAGCCAGCCGCTCCTGCCAGGTCTGGCCCGCGGTCACTGCCCAGTTGCCCAGCACGGTCAGCGTCCCGTCGTCCGCGAGGTGGTCGGCTCCGCCGGTCACCACCTGCCGCACGAGCTCGTCGGCGTTGAATCCGCCCTCCCGGTACACCAGGCGCGCGTCGCCGGGAGGGCTCATCACGTACGGCGGGTTGGTTGCGATCAGGTCGAAGAGTTCGGAGTCCACCGGTTCGTACAGCGACCCGAGACGCAGGTCGGCCGGTATCCCTGACAGGCCGAGGCTGATCCGCGCCAGCTCGAGGGCGCGCGGGTTGAGGTCGGTCGCGACGATCCGGGCAGCGTCCAGGTGCAGCGCCTGGATGCCGCATCCGGTGCCGAGGTCGAGGGCGCGCTCGTACCGGCCGGGGGGAACGAGCTGGGACAGCGTGGTGGACGCGGGCGAAGCCCCAAGGACGAAGTCCCCGCGGGGTGCACCGACGCGGCCGTCGAGCGGGGTGGCGTCAGAGCAGATCCAGCCTTCGCTGCTCTCGGATCCGTGAGGCTTGAGTTCGACGGTTGCGCGCAGTTCCGCGTCGCCGGCGATGAGGCCGGCCAGCCGCAGCCCCGGCAGGCTTGCCCAGCTCTTGAGGTCGTCGGCAGCGACCGGTTGCTGCAACAGCCACAGCCGGATCGCCGACGCCTGCGGGTCGCGGTCGTCACCGAGGGCCCGTGAGGCGGCCATCGAGCTGTTCCGGGCCAGTCCGGCGAGGGCGGGCTCACCGAGGCGGTCCGTAAGGCCCTCGATGGTGTAGCCGGCGGCGAGGAGGTCATCGCGGAGGCGGTCGATGTCGTCGGTTGAGAGCATGCCACCACCCTTTCACGCACCCTCCCCCGCCCCTCGTTCACGGCCCTCGTTGACCCGTCCCTCGTTGACCCGTCCCTCGTTGACCCGCCCCTCGTTCACCCGTCCCGGAGTTGGGTGGGGGGCGGGTGGAGTGGGGCGGGGTGGGGGTGTCGGCGGGGCGTGGCACTCTGTGGGGGTGGCGGTACCGGAATGGCTGGCGACGGATCCGAGGATCCGCTATCACCACCACCGGCCGGCATCGGTCGGCGCGACGGCCGACTTCCCCGACTGGGTCGGGCAGCCGGTCCGCGACGCCCTCGCCGGTATCGGGGTCACCCGCCTGTGGGAACACCAGGCGCTCGCTGCGTGCGCAGCCTTCGAGGGACGGCATGTCGCCCTGGCCACCGGCACCGCGTCCGGCAAGACCGTCGGCTACCTGTTGCCGGTGCTGGCTGCGACGGCCGACTCCCGGTTGGGGTTCGAGGTGACCCAGCGGGGACCGCTGGAACTGGGACGCGGCCATTCCGCGCTCTATCTCGCCCCGACGAAGGCGTTGGCCCACGACCAGTTGCGGGTGTGCGAGTCGCTCGGCCTGCCGGGCTGGCGCGTGAGCGCCCTCGACGGCGACTCTGACGCCGTGGAGCGGCGATTCGCCCGTGACTTCGGCCGCTTCATCCTGACCAATCCCGACATGCTGCACCGCTCGGTGCTGCCCCGCCACCAGCAGTGGACGCGGCTGCTGTCGACCTTGCGCTACGTGGTCGTCGACGAGGCACACCGCTACCGCGGGGTGTTCGGGGCCCATGTGTCCGCCGTGCTGCGTCGACTGCGCCGGCTGGCGAACCACTACGGCGCCGACCCGGTCTTCATCACGGCTTCCGCCACGGTGTCGGACGCCGGCCCGCTGCTCGAACGACTGGCCGGCGTCGGCGACGCCGTCGAGGTGGGGACCGACACCTCCGCCCGCCCGGCCCTGGACTTCCTGCTGTGGCAACCGGAGGAGGACCCGCACCACGAGGCCGCCGACCTGCTGGCTCGGCTCGTCGCCGACGGGCGGCAGACCCTGGCGTTCACGACGTCGCGGGTGCAGGCGGAGCTGGTCGCCCTGCGGGCCCAGCGCTCGCTGCCGGCCGGGTCGGTGGCCGCCTACCGCGGCGGCTACCTCGCAGACGACCGGCGACGACTCGAGGCGGGCCTGCAGTCCCGCCAGCTCCAGGGAGTGGCCTGCACGAATGCCCTCGAGCTCGGCGTCGACATCTCCGGGGTGGATGCCGTGATCACCTGCGGCTTCCCCGGCACCCTCGCCGGGCTGTGGCAACAGGCCGGACGCGCCGGGCGAGCAGGCAGGGATGCCCTCGCGGTCCTGATCGCGCGCCCGGACCCGCTCGACGCCTACCTGTGCGCGCACCCCGAACTGATCTTCGACCGGCCTGTGGAGCGCACCGTCCTGCACCCGGAGAACCCGCACGTGCTCGCCCCCCACGTCGCCGCAGCAGCGCAGGAGCTGCCGGTGACGCTGGCCGACACCCGGTACTTCGGGGACACCCTTCCGGCACTCCTCGACGGGCTGACGGCGGCCGGTCACCTACGACGCCGAAACTCCGGCTGGTTCTGGACCCGCCCCGACCGGGCCGTGGACGCGATCGACCTGCGCTCGGCCAACGGACGTTCTGTCGAGGTGGTGGAGGACGCCACCGGCCGGGTGGTCGGTCAGATGGACCCGGCGGCTGCTGACCGCACGGTCTTTGAGGGGGCGATCTACCTGCACCAGGGGGAGCAGTGGCTTGTGACCGGGTACGACCGGGCGGGCCATACTGCCCTGGCGGTGCGGGAGCGTGCCGGCTACTTCACCCAGCCACTGGCCGAGAGCGACGTGCGCATCGTCGCGCCGCTGCGCAGCCGCGCGTTGGGCGCGGCAACGGTGACCTTCGGCATGGTCGAGCTGTCGAGCCGGGTGACCGGGTTCCTGCGTCGTGATGAGGCCACCGGCAAGGTGTGGGACAGCCACCCGCTGGACGCACCGCTGCGGCTGCTTCGCACCCAGTCGGTCTGGTACACCGTGCCCGCCGCTGCGCTGGCAGGGTTCGACTCCCGTGACCTTCCCGGGGCGGCCCACGCC
>JBBRIY010000075.1:0-9871 GCA_038220215.1 Propionibacteriales bacterium | reverse complement strand
GTGCTGGCCGACAACTACCTCGTCCTGTTCGTCGGCTGGGAGGGCGTCGGCCTGGCGTCCTACCTGCTGATCGGGTTCTGGCAGCACAAGCCGTCCGCAGCAGCAGCGGCCAAGAAGGCCTTCGTGATGAACCGGGTCGGTGACCTGGGCCTGACCATGGCAGTGATGAGCATGCTGGCCCTGTTCGGCAGCTCCGCCTTCGTCGACGTCAACGCACGCGCCGGTCAGCTCAGCCCGTTCTGGGCGACCACGATCGGTCTGCTCCTGCTCCTTGGCGCCTGCGGCAAGTCCGCACAGGTACCGCTGCAGGCCTGGCTGCTGGACGCGATGGAGGGCCCGACCCCGGTCTCGGCCCTGATCCACGCCGCGACCATGGTCACGGCCGGTGTCTACCTCGTCGTGCGCAGCCACGCGATCTTCGAGATGTCGAACGCAGCAACGACGGCCGTCGTGATCGTCGGCACCGTCACGCTCCTTGTCGGCGCCTGGATCGGCACGAGCAAGGACGACATCAAGAAGGTGCTCGCCGGTTCGACGATGAGCCAGATCGGCTACATGATGCTGGCAGCGGGCATCGGCCCGGCCGGCTACGCGTTCGCGATCTTCCACCTGCTCACCCACGGCTTCTTCAAGGCCAACATGTTCCTGGGCGCCGGCTCGGTGATGCACGCCATGGACGACGACGTGAACATGCGCCACTACGGGGGGCTCGCGAGGCTGTTGCCGATCACAACGATCACCTTCGGGATGGGCTACCTCGCGATCATCGGCTTCCCCGGCTGGGCTGGCTACTTCTCCAAGGACCACATCATCGAGGCGGCCTTCGAGCACAACACCATCGTCGGTGCTGCGGCACTGCTCGGCGCCGGGGTGACCGCCTTCTACATGACGCGACTGATGCTGATGACCTACTTCGGCGCCACGCGCTGGCGCGAAGGCGTGCACCCGCACGAATCGCCGCGGACGATGACGGTGCCGCTGATCATCCTGGCTGTCTTCAGCGTGGTCTCCGGTGCGCTGATGAACTTCTGGATCCAGGACTGGCTGGAGCCGGCGACCGGCGCCCACCCGCACGAGGTGTCGCTGGTGCCCACCCCCGTCGGCTGGGCGACGATGGCCATCGTCGCTGCGGGCGTGGGCCTCTCGTGGTGGATCTTCGGATCCAAGCCGGTCCCCGAGGTCGCCCCGGTCTCCTCGAACCCGTTCACCGTCGCGGGACGCAACGACCTGTTCGGGGACGCCGTCAACGACACCCTCGTCGTGCAGCCAACGATGGTGCTGGCCCGCGGCCTTGTCGCCACCGACGACAAGGTGATCGACGTCGGCGCGGACGGCCTCGGCGCGATGTTCGCCGGCCTCTCGACACAGACCAGAAAGTTGCAGACCGGCCAGGTCCGTACCTACGCCCTCACCATGACGATCGGCGCACTGCTGGTCGGCCTGGTGTTCATTCTCAGTCAGCTGGGCTGAGGGAGGATTTGCGATGACATTCCCCTGGCTCACCCTCCTCGGACTGGTGCCGCTCGTCGGCGCCGGTGTGATGTGCCTGCCGATCAAGCAGATCGCCCGCGGCGTCGGCATGGTCTTCGCGCTGCTCACCGTCGCCCTCGGAATCGGTGTCACCGTCCTCTACGTCGGTGGCGCGCCGCTGGCGGAGAGGGCTCCCTGGATCCCGGCGTTCGGCGCCTGGTGGGCGGTCGGACTCGACGGCATGGCCCTGGTCATGGTGCTGCTCACCGTGATCCTCGTGCCGATCGTGCTGCTCGCCGAATGGAAGGTCAACGGCGTCGGACGCTGGAACGCGCAGGCCTTCTTCGGCCTCGTCCTGGCGCTGGAGTCGCTGTCGCTGTTCGTCTTCATGTCGGAGGACGTGTTCCTGTTCTACCTGTTCTTCGAAGCCACGCTGATCCCGATGTACTTCCTGATCGGTGGCTTCGGCGGCGCACGCCGGGCCTACGCCGCGGTCAAGTTCCTCCTGTTCAGCCTCGCCGGTGGCCTCGTGATGCTGGTCAGCGTGATCGGGCTGTACGCCGAATCCGTCCGCCTCACCGGCGCCCCGACCTACCTGCTCTCCGACCTCTACAAGCTCCCGCTCGACACCGGGGTCGGCCGCTGGCTGATGGTGGGCTTCCTGATCGCCTTCATCGTCAAGGCGCCGATGGTGCCGGTGCACACCTGGTTGCCCACGGCGACAGAGCAGTCCACCCCGGGCACGTCCGTCCTGCTCGTCGGCATCCTCGACAAGATCGGCACCTTCGGAATGATCCGGTTCTGCCTCGGGCTGTTTCCTGAGGCCAGCCAGTGGGTGGCCCCGGTGATGGTGGTGCTGGCCCTGATCAGCATCATCTACGGCGCTGTCGCAGCGATCGGCAGCTCCAACCTGCTGCGGCTGGTCGCCTACACCTCGATCAGCCACTTCGGTTTCATGGTGCTGGGCATCTACACCTTCACCAGCGCCGGCATCTCCGGCTCGATCTTCTACATGCTGAACCACGGCTTCTCGACAGCTGCGCTGTTCCTCGTGCTCGGGTTCCTGATTACCCGCCGCGGCTCCGCGCTGGTGGGCGCCTACGGTGGCGTGCAGAAGCTGGCCCCCGTGCTCACCGGCGTCTTCCTGATGGCCGGCCTCTCCGGGCTGGCACTGCCGGGCATGTCCAGCTTCGTCTCCGAGTTCATGGTGCTCGCCGGTACGTGGTCACGGCAGCCGGTGGTGGCGGCCATCGCCACGCTCGGCACGGTGCTGGCAGCCGTCTACATCCTGCTGATGTTCCAGCGCACCATGACTGGCCCGGTCACCCCGGCGACCGCTGAGCACTTCACCACCGACGCGTCGGCGCGGGAGAAGTGGGTGGCCGCACCGCTGCTCGCCATCATCCTGCTGCTGGGGTTCCTGCCCAATCTCGCGCTGGGCGTCATCGAGCCGACAGCGCAACAGACCCTGATCCAAACCGGTGTCACCGATCCGGTGGCGCCGCTGGGAGAGGAAGCCAAGTGAACACCCTCGCTCCGCCCACCTTCGAGTGGCTGCAGCTCGCGCCGGTGCTCACCGTGTTGCTCGCTGCCTGCCTCGGCATCATCATCGAGGCACTGGTGCCGCGACGCCGGCGCTTCGTGTCCCAGATCGCGCTGTTCGAAGTGGCCCTGGTGATCGCCTTCGTTTTCCTCGTGATCAGCTGGCGCCTGCCGACCGACAGCATGGGGCTGATGGCCATGGGCTCGATCAGCCTCGACGGCCCCACCTACCTGATGTGGGGGGCCCTGCTGGTCTTCGGGCTGTTGAGCCTGCTGGTGTTCTCCGAGCGTGACCTCGACAACGGCGCGACCGCCTTCGCTGCTTCGGCGGCATCCGTGCCCGGCAGCCCGTCGGAGGCCGAGGCGAACACCGCCCGCCATGAGCACAGCGAGGTCTTCCCCCTGGCCATGTTCTCGCTGTCGGGGATGATGGTCTTCTGCGCAGCCAACGACCTCCTGACGGCCTTCGTCGCCCTCGAGGTCATGTCGCTGCCGCTCTACCTGCTCTCCGGGATGGCCCGCAAGCGCCGCCTGCTCAGCCAGGAGGCGGCACTGAAGTACTTCCTGCTCGGCGCCCTGTCGTCCGCGTTCTTCCTCTTCGGGGTCGCGCTGGTCTACGGCTACTCCGGCTCCTTCCAGCTGAGCGCCATCAACGACTCGATCAGCGACCCGGTCTACGGCCGGGGCCTGCTGTACACCGGCATCGTGATGCTGGCGATCGGCATGCTGTTCAAGATCGGCGCCGTGCCGTTCCACAACTGGGTGCCGGACGTCTACGTCGGCGCACCGACCCCGGTCACCGCCTTCATGGCGATCTGCACCAAGCTGGCTGCGGTCGGCGCCACGGTCCGCCTGTTCTACGTGGCCTTCGGCGCGGAACGCTGGAGCTGGCAGCCCCTGCTGGCAACGGTGGCCGTGATCACCATGGCCCTCGGCGTCATCGTCGCACTGACGCAGACCGACATGAAGCGACTGCTGGCCTACAGCTCGATCTCCCACGCCGGCTTCATCCTCGTCGCCGTCGTCGGTGCGACCACCGGCGGCAACGGCCAAGTGAACAGCTTCGGCTCGATCCTGTTCTACCTGATCGCCTACGGCTTCGCGACGATCGCAGCTTTCGCCATCGTCACCATGGTGCGGGACTCCGCCGGTGAGGTGCACGCCATCTCCGGCTGGGCAGGACTCGGCAGGAAGAACCCGTTGCTCGCCGGCATCTTCGCGTTGCTGATGCTGAGCTTCGCCGGCATCCCGCTGACCGGTGGTTTCATCGGCAAGTGGGCGGTCTTCTCCGCAGCCTGGCGCGGTGGTTACTCCTGGCTGGTGATCGCCGGCGTCGCCTTCAGTATCGTCGCCGCCTACGTCTACGTCCGCGTCATCGTTGCGATGTTCTTCGCCGAACCGACCCCCGGCGTCGCCGTCGGTCGCGCCAGCGGGATGACCTGGGTGCCGGTCGGCCTTGGCGCCATCGCGTCGGCGTACCTCGGGCTGTTCCCCGGTCCGCTGCTGGATCTGGTGACCTCTGCAAGCACTTTCCTCCGCTGAGGCTATGCTGACGCCCGTGTCCACCAACCAGCAGGCCGACCTTGTCGGCGACCTGGATGAGGTCTTCACCGCTCGCGTGAACGGCTTCCTCGACGACATCGAGGAGCGGCTGGCCGAGGCAGCGGTCGCCGACACCGACTTCGTCACCATTGCCGCCCAACACACCATCAGGGCCGGCGGCAAGAGGTTCCGTCCACTGCTGGTCGTGCTCGCGGGGCTGCTTGCCGACGAGACGGACGAGGACGCCCTCGTCCGTGCTGCCCTCGTGATGGAGCTCACCCACGTGGCCAGCCTCTACCACGACGACGTGATGGATGAGGCCGAGCTGCGTCGGGGTGCGCCGACCGCCAACCTGCGCTGGAACAATACGGTCGCCATCCTCGTCGGTGATTTCCTGTTCTCCCGTGCCTCCTCGATCGTGGCATCGCTGGGCACCGAGTACGTGGAACTCCAGGCCGCGACATTCGCCCGGCTGGTGCAGGGCCAGATTGCGGAGACCCGTGGCCCGCTCGACGGCGAGGACCTGCTCGATCACTACCTGCGGGTGCTGGAGGACAAGACCGGCTCGCTGATCGCCGCGTCCGCCATCTTCGGGGGCATGGTTGCCGGGGTGGGGAAGCCGGTGCTGGACGCGCTGGCAGCCTACGGCGAGGAGATCGGCGTGGTGTTCCAGCTGTCCGACGACATCATCGACATCGCCAGCGACTCCTCGGGCAAGACCCCGGGCACCGATCTTCGCGCGGGCGTCCCGACCCTGCCGATCCTGCTCGCCCGGCGCTCGACCGACCCGTCCGACGCACGGCTGCTCGCGTTGCTGGACACCGACCTGAGCGCGGACGCCGAGCTGACCGAGGCGCTCGGACTGATGCGTGCGCACCCGGCGATGGCCGAGGCACGCGAGGAGATTCTCCGCAGGGCAGAGGTGGCCCGCGGCCATCTCGCGCCGCTGCCGGAGGGCGCGGCGAAGCAGGCGCTGGCAGCTCTGTGCGACGGGGTTATTTCGCGATCCTCCTGAGCGGGTTAGGGTTGCCTCAGTCCCGGGTAGCGTCCCTCGAACGGAGGTCCCCATGGCCCGCCCACATGTAGTGATCGTCGGTTCCGGTTTCGGCGGGCTGTTTTCAGCCCAGGCACTTGCGAAGGCCGACGTCGACATCACCCTGATTTCGAAGACCGTGTCGCACCTCTTCCAGCCCCTGCTGTACCAGGTCGCGACCGGCATTCTGTCCACCGGAGAGATCGCCCCGGCCACCCGGGACATCCTGCGTAACCAGGCGAACGCCACGGTGCTGCTGGCCGAGGTGACCCGGATCAATCTCGCCAGCCGCATAGTTGTAGCGGAGAAGCTGGGCAAGACGGTGGTGGTGAAATACGACTATCTGCTGGTGGCCGCCGGCGCCGGCCAGTCCTACTTCGGCAATGACCAGTTCGCCACGTTCGCCCCCGGCATGAAGAGCATTGACGATGCGCTGGAGTTGCGGGCCCGCATCTTCGGCTCACTGGAGATGGCTGAACTGAGCGAGGACACCGATGAGCGCCGTCGCCTGCTGACCTTCGTCGTGGTGGGCGCCGGGCCCACCGGCGTGGAGATGGCCGGGCAGATCGCAGAACTCACCCACCACACGTTGCGCAAGAGCTTCCGCCGCATCGACACGACCAGCGCCAAGATCCTGCTGCTGGACGGCGCGGACGCCGTGTTGCCACCGTTCGGGCCGGAGCTGTCGGCAGCCGCGCGCAAGGAGTTGGAGCGCAACGGGGTGGAGGTGCGTCTCGGCGCTCTGGTCACGAACCTCGACGGCACCGGGCTGGAAGTCAAGTACTCCGATGGTCGCACGGAACGGATCGCGTCCTCCTGCAAGGTGTGGGCAGCGGGCGTCCAGGCGAGCGGGCTGGGCCGCACGCTCGCAGAGCAGTCCGGGGCCGGAATGGATCGCGCGGGGCGCGTGCAGGTGAACGACGACCTCACCCTGCCCGGCCACCCGGAGGTGTTCGTCGTCGGGGACATGATCAGCCTGAAGGGGCTGCCCGGGGTTGCGCAGGTCGCCATCCAGGGTGGCCGCTTCGCAGCGGCGCGCATCAAGGCGGAGGTGGCGGGGCATCCCCTCACCGGCGAGTTCGTCTATCACGACAAGGGTTCGATGGCGGTGATCAGCCGGTTCGGGGCCGTCGCAAAGGTCGGCAAGCTGCGCCTGACCGGCTTCCCGGCCTGGTTCGCCTGGCTGTTCGTGCACCTGATCTACGTCGTCGGCTTCAAGAACCGCCTCACCACCCTGCTGCACTGGGCGATCACGTTCATCGGCAGGGCACGGTCGGAGCGGGTGACCACCGAGCAGCAGCTCGTCGGGCGTCTCGCCGTGCAGCAACTCGGCACGGACTTCCAGCCAACGATCACCGGGACAATGCATCCCGGCAAGATCAAGCATTGACCGAACTCACCGAACTGGACGCCCTGGGCACGGCCTGCGCCATCAGGGCTGGCACGGTCAGCGCAGTGGAGGTGACCGCGGCACACCTTGCCCGCTCGGAGCGGCTCGGAACCGTCGTCGGGGCCTTCGCCCGGCTGACGCCCGAGATCGCGCTGGCGCAGGCCGCCGCCGTCGATGAGGCCGTCGCCCGTGGTGCGGCTGTGGCGCCACTGCTCGGCGTCCCCTGCCCGATCAAGGACCTGAACCCCGTGGCCGGCGTCGGCTGGGAGGCCGGGTCGACATCGATGCGCGGGAACGTGGCAGAAGCCGATGACGACATCGTCGGCTGGCTCGCCGGGGCCGGCACAGTGATGCTCGGCAAGACCGCGACCCCCGAATTCGGGTTGCCCTGCTACACCGAGCCCGACGGTGCCCCGGCCGCCCGAACGCCGTGGGACCTCAGCCGGTCGGCCGGCGGATCCAGTGGTGGCGCAGCAGCTGCCGTCGCCACGGGGCTGGCGCCGATTGCGCATGCCTCCGACGGCGGCGGTTCCATCCGGATCCCGGCGTCCGCATGCGGACTGGTCGGCCTGAAGGCGAGCCGTGGGCGGATCAGTGCGGGACGGTTGCGGATGCCCGGCCCGGGGCTTGGCACCGACGGGGTCCTCAGCCGGACGGTCGCTGACACGGCTGTCGCACTCGACGTGCTCGCAGGCCACGGCGTCGGCGAGACGTTCCAGGTTCGGAGTCCGGGCGGCAGCTTCCTTGACGCCGTCAGGAGGGAGCCGGGGGTGCTCCGGGTCGGGGTGCTGACAACGCCGGTGATCGCCGAGGCCGAGGTGCACCCGGAATGCCTCACCGCCGCACACGTTGCGGCCGCAGCGCTTGCCGCGCTCGGGCATGAGGTGACGGAGGCGCCGGTGCCGTTCGGCATCGAGCGCTGGCTCGCCTTCGGTGCTCTCTGGTCCGTCGGGGCGGCCTCCATCCCGCTGCCACCGGCGGCCGAGCCCGCCCTGCGGCCCCTCACTCGCTGGCTACGGGAGCGCGGCCGGGCCACCACCGGCGTGGAGTACGCCACAGCGGTGGCAGCCATCCAGCAACTCACCGTTGACACCGCCCTTGCCTGGGATGCCTTCGACATCATCCTCACCCCGACGCTGGCCCAGCCGCCGTCGCTGGTGGGGGAGTTGCGAGACGACGACGACCCGGCAGCCGACTTCGCAGCGCAGACCAGGTTCACGCCCTGGACCAGCGTCTACAACCTCACGGGCCGCCCGGCCATCTCGCTTCCGCTGCACACCGCGGAGGTTGGTGGCCGCACCCTGCCGATCGGCGTGATGCTGGGAGGACGCCTGGGCGCCGAGGAGATGCTGCTGAGCGTCTCGGCCCAGCTCGAGGACGTGGTGGGCTGGCACCACCCGTTCCTGGCGAGCGACCCGCTCAGCTCGTAGGCCGCTGGCGCGTCAGCGCGCGAACTTGTCTGGTCGTCCGTCGTTGTCTGCATCGACCTGTTCGGCCAGTTCCACCGCTCGGTAGTGACGATTCCTGGAGCCGAGGATCATCGCTGCCAGTGCCGCCGCCAGCACGGACGCGGTCAGGATCGCCACCTTGCCGATGTCGTCGTTCGGGGTTCCCTGGCCGAAGCTGAGCTCGCTGACCAGGAGCGAGACCGTGAAGCCGATGCCGCCAAGGACGGCCAGTCCGGGGACGTCCAGCCAGCTCAGGTCGGGATCGAGGTGAGCGTGCCGGAGCCGTGTCACCAGCCAGGTGGCACCGGTGATGCCGATCGCCTTGCCGAGGATGAGGCCAAGGATCACACCGAGCCCCAGCGGGCTGGTGATCGCGGCCGTGAAGGCGTCCAGTCCGCCGACGGCAACGCCGGCGGAGAAGAACGCGAACACCGGGACAGCCACGCCGGCCGAGAAGGGCCGGATGCGGTGCTCGAGGGTCTCCGCGAGCCCGTGGGACGGGGCGTCGGGGGGGACGCTTCGCACGGGTACCCCCAGGGCCAGCAGGACGCCGGCAACGGTGGCATGGACGCCAGAGGCGTAGGTCAAGGCCCAGGCGACGGCGAAGAGCGGCACGAGCAACACCCACGGCGCCCACGCGTGGTGGGAGAGGAAGCGCTGGAACCGGTAGGCGATGACGGCGAAGAGGACGATCGGCACCAGTGCGGCCAGCAGCAGCATCGGCTGCAGGTCGCGGGTGTAGAAGAAGGCGATGATCGTGATGGCGATCAGGTCGTCGGCGACGGCAAGGGTGAGCAGGAACGTGCGCAGGGCGCCGGGCAGGTGTGAACCGATCACCGCGAGGACGGCGAGCGCGAAGGCGATGTCGGTGGCAGCGGGGATCGCCCAGCCCTGACGGGCCTGAGCGTCGGATAAGGTGCAGGCGAAGAAGATCAGGGCGGGCACGGCAACCCCACCGATGGCTGCCACCACCGGCACGAGGGCTGTCTGCGGGTCGCGGAGGTCGCCGGTGATGAACTCACGCTTGAGCTCCAGCCCGACGAGGAAGAAGAACACCGCCAACAATCCGTCGGCTGCCCAATGGCCGATCGAGAGGTCCAGTTCCAGTCCCAGGACGTCCCCGCCAAGGTGGGTGTCGCGCAGCCCGAAGTAGAAGTCCGGCGCGAGGTTCGCTGCGAGCATCGCCGCCAGGGCTGCCACCAGCAGCAGGATCCCGCCGACCGACTCCGAGCGCAGGATGTGCTGGACGCGGACGAACTCGCCGTAGGCCCCTCGTGCGAGGGTGACCGGTACGGGCCGGTCGCTCGCTGGCCGGTCGCTCACCAGATCTTCACTCGGTCGCGGACCGGCAGCCACGCGTGGTCATCCTCGGTCACGCCGAAGGCTTCGTAGAACTGCTCGAGGTTGCGCACGACCTGGTTGCAGCGGAACTCCTCTGGCGAGTGC
>JBBRIY010000074.1:0-9953 GCA_038220215.1 Propionibacteriales bacterium | reverse complement strand
CAGCGTCCGGCCGATCTCGACCCGCACAGCATGGACCCTGCGGTCGGCGATCAGGGTGTCCGGACGGGCGAGGTACACGTACTCGAACAGGCAACCCTTGGGGTCGGCCTCAGCGAAGCGGACGCTGGAAAGGCCGGCCTCGTCGATGGAAATGAGTTCGCCCGGCTCGATCTCGCGGATCAGGGTCGCCCCGACGATGTCGAGGGCAGCGGTCTCGCTGGCCACCACCCAGCCGCGCTCGAGGCGACCGAGCACCAGCGGGTGGATGCCCTGCGGGTCGCGCGCAGCGAAGAGGGTCTTCTCGTTGGAGAACACCAGGCAGAACGCCCCCTGCAACCGGGGCAGCACCTCCAGCGCCGCAGCCTTCAGGCCGTTGCCGGCATAGACCGCCATCAGCGCGGTCACCAGCGCGGTGTCAGAGGTGGAGTCCATCCGGTCCTTGCGGGGCACCTCCGCCGGGTCCACAGAGGTGGCCAGCCAGGCCTCCAGCTCGTCGGTGTTGGTCAGGTTCCCGTTGTGCGCCAGCGCGAGGCCACCGCCGGCCGTGCCTCGGAAGGTCGGCTGTGCATTGCTCCAGGTGCTCGAACCGGTGGTGGAGTAGCGGCAGTGCCCGACGGACATGTGGCCGTTGAGGGAGTTCAGGGTCGGCTCGTCGAATACCTGCGACACCAGGCCCATGTCCTTGAACACCATGATCCGCTCGCCATTGCTGACCGCCATACCCGCCGACTCCTGGCCGCGGTGCTGCAGGGCGTACAGGCCGAAGTAGGTGAGCTTGGCTACTTCCTCGCCGGGAGCCCACACCCCGAATACGCCACACGCGTCACGAGGTCCAGGGTCGTCGATCAGCTCGTCGGGGCTCTGCACACGCCAACTCTACCGGCGGGCGCTCTCGGCGCCCGACCGGGTTCACTTCACCAGGCGGATGTTCACCGGGTAGCGGTAGTCCTGGCCGGAGGAGGTCTGGACGGCGGCGAGGATCCGCAGGATCAGCCAGGCGATGCCCAGCAGCGGAGTGGTGATGAAGCCGATGATGAGCAGCATGAGCAGGATGCTCACGACCATCGCGATGATGAACGTGATCTCGAAGTTGAGTGACTCGACGGCATTGGCCCGCACCCGGGCGCTCTTCGTGCCCTGGGTGAGCATGACGATCAACGGGCCGAGGAAGCCGAGGCCAATGACACTGGCCAGCAGTGCGGACCAGTGCGCGGCTGCCGCCCACACGTTCTCGTCGGAGGCGCTGAGCTCACCGGTCGGGTACGCGAGCTGCTGCCCGCTGTAGGAGGGTGCGTAGCCGGCCTGGGGCGTGTACCCCTGCTGCGGTGCGAAGCCCGGCTGCGGCGCGTAGCCCTGCTCGGGGGTGTAGCCCGGCTGGCTGTACTGCTGACCGTACGCTGGCGCTGCCTGCGGCTCCGGTACCGCGTAGGGCGTCGTCTGCCCGTAGGCCTGGGCGGGAGTCTGGTAGGGGGCAGCCGGCGGCACCTGCTGTGCCTGCGGGTACGCCGGATGGGGCAGCTCGATGCTGGGCAGGTCGAGGTTGGTGGCCGTTCCGCTGGTGGAACCGAAGGGCTCGACGGCGTCGAGGTCAGGCGCGACCGGCACCGGCGGTTCGGTGTCCTCGAGGCTCAGTTCAGGCGCGGGTTCGGTGGTGATCGGGTCAGCGGTGGCCTCGGGCTCGGTGACCTGTGATTCGGTGTCCTTCTCAGACGGTTCCATGAGGCCAACACTATTCTCGCGGGCCCGGACTGGACAGCCGGGGAGACCCCGGAACTCCCCTGATCAGGCGTGCATGGCTGCCGGGATCGGCGCTGCCCACCGCTGCCGGATCTCGTCCATCGGCAGGGCGAAGTGCCCGGGCAGTTCGAGGAACCCCGTGCCCGTCACCTCGCCGAGCCGGGTCACCGGCAGGTGGTGCTGTGCACACAGTTCAGTGAAGGCGTCCCGCGTCGCGTTCGGCATCGAGACCAGCACCCGTCCGGGCGTCTCGGAGAACAGCTGGACGCAGGCGTCCCCGGCCGGCAGGGTCGCCGAAACCGACAGGTCGCCCTGCAGGCAGGACTCGACGAGAGCCTGCGCGAGCCCGCCGTCGGCCAGGTCGTGGGCGGAGCTCAGCAGGTGGGCCTTCGCCGCAGCCGAGAGCATGCGGGCCAGCCGCTGCTCGTGGTCGAAGTCGGGGGTGGGGGGGACGCCGCCGATGTGGCCGTGGATGGTCTGTGCCCAGGCCGTTCCGGACATGTCCTCCTGCGTCTCGCCCACCAGGAAGACGTTGTCGCCCGGCGTGACGAAACCCGATCGGAGGCGGTCCGCGACATTCTCGATGATGCCGAGCATGCCGATCACCGGCGTCGGCATGATGTTGGCGCCGCCGGTCTGGTTGTAGAAGCTCACGTTCCCGCCGGTGACCGGGGTGCCCAGCGCCGTGCAGCCGTCGATCAGGCCACCGATGGCCTCACTGAACTGCCACATGACCTCGGGGTCCTCCGGCGATCCGAAGTTCAGGCAGTCGGTGATGGCCACGGGTTCCGCGCCCGTTGCCGCGACATTGCGGTAGGACTCGCACAGGGCGAGCTGGGCGCCGAGGTAGGGGTTCAGCAGGGCGAACCGGGCGTTGCAGTCGATGGCGAGCGCAATGCCGAGGCCGGTCTCCTCGTCGATCCGCAGCATGCCGGAGTCCTCGGGCTGGGCGAGGATCGAGTTGCCGCGCACGTAGCGGTCGTACTGGTCGGTGACCCACGACTTGTCAGCCTGGTTGGGTGCGCCGACGAGCTTCAGCAAGGTGGCGGCGAGGTCGTCCGGCTCGCTGGCACGCGGCAGGACGTTGGCGCTGCGCGCGTTCAGGTCGTCGATCCACCAGGGGCGCTCGATCGGGCGGTTGTAGACCGGGCCCTCGTGGGCGACGGTCGCGGGGATGACGTCGACGACGCGCTCGCCGTGCCAGTCGATCAGCAGCCGGTCGCCCTCGACGACCTCGCCGATCACGGTGGCCAGCACGTCCCACTTGGCGCAGATCTCGAGGAACCTCTCGATGTTGGCCGGTTCAACGACGGCGCACATGCGTTCCTGCGACTCGCTCATCAGGATCTCTTCCGGCGACAGCGTCGAGTCGCGCAACGGCACGAGGTCGAGGTCGACGTGCATGCCACCGTCGCCGGCGCTGGCCAGCTCGGACGTGGCGCAGGAGATGCCGGCAGCACCCAGGTCCTGGATGCCGACGATGATGCCAGCGGCGAACAACTCGAGGGTGCACTCGATCAGGAGTTTCTCCATGAACGGGTCGCCCACCTGCACGGCCGGACGCTTCGCCGGGCCGTCGGCCTCGAACGTCTCCGACGCGAGGATGGACGCGCCGCCGATGCCGTCGCCGCCGGTCGCTGCCCCGTAGAGGATCACCTTGTTCCCGGTGCCGGAGGCGAACGCGAGGTGCATGTCCTCGTGCCGCAGCACGCCGACGCACAGGGCGTTGACCAGGGGGTTGCCGTAGTAGCTGGGGTCGAAGACCACCTCGCCACCGATATTCGGCAGGCCGAGGCAGTTGCCGTAGCCGCCGACGCCGGCGACGATACCCGGCATCACCCGCGCGGTGTCGGGAGCGTCGAGGGCACCGAAGCGGAGCGCGTCCATCACGCCGATCGGGCGGGCGCCCATGGCGAGGATGTCCCTGACGATGCCGCCGACACCGGTCGCGGCGCCCTGGTAGGGCTCGACGTAGGACGGGTGGTTGTGGCTCTCGATCTTGAAGGTGACCGCCCAGCCACCTCCGACGTCGACGACGCCGGCCTGCTCGCCGATGCCGGCGAGGAGCGGGCCGCGCGGGGTGTCCTTGCCGACGGCTGCGAACTTCGCCAGATGCACCTTGGACGACTTGTAGGAGCAGTGCTCGCTCCACATCACCGAGTACATCGCCAGCTCGCACGAGGTCGGACGCCTGCCAAGGATCTCCTTGATGCGCGCGTACTCGTCGACCTTGAGGCCGAGTTCCGCCCAGGGCTGGGAGTCGTCGGGGTTCTGAGAAGCGTTGCTCACGGTGTCGGCCACGGCGGCAAATCTACCGTGGCGGCGGCTACCGCCCCGGCTGCGTCCGCGTACCCTGACTGCCAGCGGTGAAGGAGGGGAAATGTCGTCCAACCGGGACCTCGTAGTGCGTTGCCCGTTCGACGACAGCATCTACGGCACGTTGCAATCGACGACGGCAGCGCAGGTGCCTGCCGCGATCGCCACCGCGCGGCGGGCGCAGGTGGCCTGGGCAGCCGTGCCGGTCGCCGAGCGGGCGCGGGTGTTCCGCAGGCTGGCCGGGCTCATCCTCGATCACCGGGACCGGATCCTCGACGTCATCCAGGCAGAGAGCGGCAAGGCCCGCCTCAGCGCCTTCGAGGAGGTGATGGACGCGGCCCGCGCCGTCCGGGTGTTCGCAGGCAGCGCTCCGGGACTGCTGCGCCCACGGCGTCGCGGCGGAGCGATCCCCCTGCTCACGCGGACGGTCGAGCACCACCGTCCGGTCGGGGTGGTGGCCATCATCAACCCGTGGAACTACCCGTTCAACCTGCCAGCCAGCGACGGCACCCAGGCACTACTGGCCGGTAACGCCGTCGTGCTGAAGCCCGACTCCCAGACCCCATTCACGGCCCTGCTGTTGGCCGAACTGCTCACGGAGGCCGGCCTGCCTGCTGGCTTGTTCCAGGTTCTTCCCGGCTCGGGCGCGGAGCTCGGGCCGGCGCTGGTCGCCAGCGTCGACTACCTGATGTTCACCGGCTCCACAGCCACCGGACGCACGCTCGCGAGCGCGTGCGCGGAACGCCTGATCGGCTTCTCCGGCGAACTCGGGGGCAAGAACCCGCTGCTGGTGCTGGACGACGCTGACCTCGCCGCCGCCGCCGCGGGAACCGTGCACGGCGCCTTCGCCAACTCCGGACAGGTGTGCGTAGGCATCGAGCGGGCCTACGTCCACACGGCTGTCTACGACGACTTCCTCGACCGGCTCGTCGGGCAGGTCCGCTGCCTGCGGATCGGGGTGGGCTACGAATGGAACCTGGACGTCGGCTCGCTGTCGTCGGCGAAGCAGCTGGCTGCGGTCTCCGCGCACGTCGACGATGCCGTCGCCAAGGGTGCGACCGTGCGGACCGGGGGACGCGCGCGTCCCGACCTGGGACCGTACTGCTACGAGCCGACCGTCCTGACCGGAGTCACAGACGACATGCTCCTGTGCCGCGAGGAGACCTTCGGACCGGTGCTGGCCGTGTACCGGGTCGCCTCCGACGATGAGGCCGTCGAGCGCGCCAACGACAGCCGGTACGGGCTGAACGCCAGCGTGTGGTCAGCCAGGCGTGGCACGGCTGTCGCCGCCCGGCTGCGCACCGGCACGGTCAACGTGAACGAGGGCTTCGCCGCCACGTGGGGCTCGCACGCCGCGCCCATGGGCGGCATGGGTGAGTCCGGCATCGGACGGCGCCACGGCAGCCAGGGGCTGATGAAGTACACCGAACCACAGACGGTCAGCGTCCAGCGGCTGCACCGGATCGCGCCCCCGCCGAAGCTCGGCAATCAGGGCTACGCGACGCTGATGACGACCGCCATCCGGCTGCTGAACGGGCGCCGTCGATGACCACGCTGGTCACCGGGGGCGGCAGCGGCCTGGGTCGCCAGCTCTGCCGCCAGGCGGCCGCCCGCGGCGCCCGGGTCGTTGTCTGGGATCTCGACGGGGAGGCTGCGGCCCGGACGGCGGAACTGATCACGGCCGACGGTGGGACCGCGTACTCCCAGCAGGTCGACGTCACCGACCCGGCGGCGGTCTCTGAGGCCGCCGCTTCGGCAGGGACGGTGGACGTGCTGGTGAACTGCGCGGGGGTCGTCACCGGCAAGCCGTTGCTCGAGGCGACCGAGACCCAGATCCGGCGGACGTGCGACGTCAACGTGCTCGGCCTGTACTGGACGACCCGGGCCTTCCTCCCCGGCATGCTGGCCCGTCACAGCGGCACGATCGTCACCATCGCCAGCGCTGCCGGCATCGTCGGCGTCGCGCGGCAAACCGACTACTCGGCCAGCAAGTGGGCGGCGATCGGGTTCACCGAGTCCCTGCGGGCCGAACTGCGCGGCACCGGGGTCGCCACCCTCGTCGTCGCGCCCTACTACATCGACACCGGCATGTTCGCCGGGGTGCGCACCCGCTTCCCACTCCTGCTGCCGATCCTGCACGAGGCCGACGTCGCAACGAAGGTGCTGGACGCGGTCGCGTCCGGCAGGAAGCAACTCATGCTGCCGCCCCTTGTCCGCGTCCTGCCGGTGCTTCGGGTGCTGCCGGTTGCCGCCTTCGACGCCGTGGTGAACCTGTTCGGGATCAACCGGTCCATGGACCACTTCGTCGGCCGGGGCCGTTGAGCGTCTTCGCGGCCTTCGACCTGCCCGCGGAGCCACCGGGCAGGCAACGCCGGCTGCGCGGCCGCTTCACCGTCCCACCGCTGGCCGTGCTCACCGCCGCGACCCCCAGCGAGGTACCCGCCGTCGTCGCGGCTGCCGAGCAGGCGTCGCTGGCGGGGAACTGGGTCGTCGGCGGCCTGAGCTACTCCGCGGCCGGAGCCTGGGACGCCGCCCAGCACGCCCGTCTCGACACCCCGGCTGCCCACTTCGAGGTCTACGCCGCCGTCGAGGACTGGCCATCGGAGACTCCCCCACTGCCGGCCCTCGACTGGCGCGAGGACACCGACCTTGCCGGGGGCGTCCCCCCGGAGTCGGCGATCCGGACGGTGCAGGAGCACATCGCTGCCGGCGACTGCTACCAGGTGAACCTCACCGGCCGCTGGCGTGCGGTGCGTCCGGTCGGCTTCGACCCGTTCACCTACTTCGCTGCACTCGTCGCTGCCCAACCCGGCGGCTACGCCATCTACAGCGCCGGAGCCGGGGTCGCGAGCGTCTCCCCCGAACTGTTCTTCCACTCCACCGACGGACTGCTGGTGACCCAGCCCATGAAGGGCACCCTCGGGGCCGAGTACCCGCCCGACGCGCTGTTGTCCAGCGCCAAGGACCGGGCGGAGAACCTGATGATCGTCGACCTGCTGCGCAATGACCTCGGCCGGGTCTGCGAGCCGGGCACCGTCAGGGTCGAGCGACTGTTCGAGCTGCACCGGCTGCCGACCGTCTGGCAACTCACCTCAACCGTCACCGGACGGCCGCGTCCCGGCGCGGGGCTGGTGGACGCGTTCGCCGCCCTGTTCCCGTGCGGGTCGGTGACCGGGGCGCCGAAACTGGCGGCGATGGCCGTCATCGACGCCCTTGAGGACGGCCCGCGCGGCTGGTACTGCGGGGCGTTCGGGGTTCTCCGGCCCGGCGGGACGGCCACCTTCAACGTGCCGATCCGTACCGTGACCGTGGGCGGGCGGTCGCTCACCTGCGGTATCGGCAGCGGGATCGTCGCGGACTCCGACGCCGCTGCGGAAGTGGCGGAATGGCGGGCGAAGGCCCGCTTCCTCGGCGCCGAGCCGCTGCGCGCACTGGAGACGATGCTGGCCGTCGACGGTCAGGTGCAACGGCTGGACGCCCACCTGCGCCGCCTCACGGACTGCTGCTCCGACCTGGGACTCCCTGTCGATGTCGCCGAGGTGCGGGCGGCGCTGCAGCGGGCAACGCCGGCGTCCGGACGGCACCGGCTGCGGCTGGTGGCCGGGAACGGCCCGCCGGTCGTTGCAGTCACCGCAGCGCCCGCTGCCGGCGTCCCGGTGCTCCTGCAACTGGCGGCCGAGCCACTCGACGTCACCCGGCTCGCACCGGTGATCCGCAACAAGACGACCCATCGCGCGCACTACCAGCGACTGCGCGACCTGGCCACGTCCGGCGTCTTCGACGTGATCTGCCACACCGGAACGGAGGTGACCGAATGCTGCCTCGGCAACCTCGCGGTGAAACTGGACGGCCAGTGGTTCACCCCACCGGCGACCGCCGGCCTCCTGCCCGGGACACTGAGGGCGGAACTGCTAGCCAGCGGCCAGATTCGGGAGCGTACGGTACCCATCGGTGACCTTGGCGCAGCGCAGGGGCTTGCGTTCCTCAATGGCGTCCGTGGATGGTGCCCTGCCGCCCTCGTGGCTCGCTAGGGTGAAGCCATGACCGAGCGCATCGCTGTCGACGCCGGCCAGACCGGTATCCGTCTGCGCTGGGAACACGAGCGGGAACGCCTCGAGGTGAGCGCTCCTGGGGTGCTCACCGACCGTCCCCTGATGCCGCAACTGGCCGCTGCCGTTGGCGCCATGGTCGCCCTGCACGACCTGAAGCCGGAGTTCGTCGGCGTCGGCTGCTCCGGGCTGGTCACGCCGGAAGCGACCGAGCTCCTCGGCCTGGTGTCGGGCTACGGCGTCGGTGAGGTGGCTGTCGCCCACGACGCGACCACCAGCTACCTCGGCGCCCTCGGCGACGCCCCCGGCGCGGTCATCGCCGCCGGTACCGGTGTCGTCACCCTCGCGGTCGGACGCACGGTCGCACGCGTGGACGGCTGGGGCTACCTGATCGGTGACGCCGGGAGCGCCTTCTGGATCGGCCGGGCCGGCATGGACGCCGCGATGCGCGGCTACGACCGCCGCGGCCAGCTGACGCCGTTGACCGACCGGCTGCAGGAGATGTTCCCCGACCTCGCCAACGCCTACGTCGAGCTGCAGTCCGACGAGCGAAGGGTGAGCCGCATCGCCGACTTCGCCCGCGTGGTCGACGAGCTGGCGGCCAGCGACCCGGTGGCAGCCGGGATCATGGACGCGGCAGCTGCCGAGCTGAGCGAGTCCGTCGTGGCGGGGCTGCGCCGGGTGTGCCTGATGGAGAACCCCACGGTGTGCGCGCTGGGCCAGGTGCTGCGTTCGGTCAACATCCGCAGCCGGTTCGTCCGCTACCTGCGAATGCAGTGGCCGGGACTCGAGCTGGCTGAGCCGCAGGGCACTGCCCTCGACGGCGCGGCCCACCTCGCCGACCTGCGGCAGGACTCGCCGTTGTCGGGCCTGGTGGCCAGGGCCTTCAAGTGACTGGCGCGGTCAGCTGACGGCTGCGGCCAGGAAGCGCTGCACGCTGGTGAAGAAGCCGAGGCCATCGACAGAGGCCCCGGAGAGCTCCTCGACGTTGTGCTCGGGATGCGGCATCAGCCCGACGACATTGCCCCGGGTGTTGGTGATGCCGGCGATGTCGTTGATCGAACCGTTGGGGTTCACGTCGAGGTAGCGGAACACTACCCGGTTCTCCCCCTCGAGTCTCGCGACGGTCTCCGCGTCGGCCTGGAAGTTGCCCTCGCCGTTCTTGAGCGCGATCACGATCTCGTCGCCGGGCTGGAAGTCGAGCGTCCACGCCGTGTCGGTGGACTCGACCCGCAACTTCTGGTCACGGCAGACGAAGGTGCGACGGTCGTTGCGGATCAGGGCCCCGGGCAGCAGGTGGGCCTCGCAGAGCACCTGGAAGCCGTTGCAGATGCCGAGCACCGGCATGCCCTTTTCAGCCTCACGGATGACTTCGCCCATCACCGGGGAGAAGCGGGCGATCGCGCCGCAGCGCAGGTAGTCGCCGTAGGAGAAGCCGCCGGGCAGGATCACGGCGTCGACGTCGAGGGAGTCGCTGGCGTGCCAGAGCGCCACCGGCTCTGCGCCGGCCAGGCGAACCGCGCGCGACGCGTCCGAGTCGTCGAGGGAGCCGGGGAAGGTGACGACGCCGACGCGCACCGTCACTGGTCGGTCCGCACGTCGAAGGACTCGATCACCGTGTTGGCGAGCAGGGTCTCCGCGGCGCGGCGGATGTCCTCGAGACGCTCGGGAGTGAGCTCACCTTCCACCTCGATCTCGAACCGCTTGCCCTGGCGAACGGCCAGTCCGGAGAAGCCGAGACGACGCAGGGCGCCCGTCACAGCCTTGCCCTGCGGGTCGAGGATCTCGGGCTTGGGCATCACGTCAACGATCACTCTGGCCATGGCAGGGAGTCTAACGGCCGAGTTCGGC
>JBBRIY010000073.1:0-10021 GCA_038220215.1 Propionibacteriales bacterium | reverse complement strand
GTCGCCATGGGTCGCGCCATCGTCCGCCAGCCGCAGGTCTTCCTGATGGACGAGCCGCTGTCCAACCTGGACGCCAAGCTCCGCGTCTCCACCCGCACCCAGATCGCTGCCCTGCAGACCCGCTTGGGCGTCACCACCGTGTACGTGACCCACGACCAGGTCGAGGCCATGACGATGGGTGACCGTGTCGCGGTCCTCAAGGACGGCATCCTGCAGCAGGTCGACAGCCCGCTGACCCTGTACGACCAACCAGCCAACCTGTTCGTTGCCGGCTTCATCGGTTCGCCGGCCATGAACCTGATCACCGGGCAGGTCGTCGAAGGTGGCGTCAAGGTCGGGGACTACACGGTTCCCGTCCCGCGCGAGGTGCTTGCCAAGGTCACCGACGAGAAGACCCTCGTGCTCGGCATCCGTCCCGAGGCCTTCAAGATCGCCACCGAGGGCGTTGGCCTCGACGTGGACGTGGTCGAGGAGACCGGCGCAGACGCCTACGTCTACGGCACCCTGTCCGGCCTCGACAGCGACGCGAAGATGAACGCCCAGCAGATCGTCGCCCGGGTCTCGGCCCGCACGCCACCGCAGCGCGGCACCACCGTGCGGCTGGCCCCGTCCGATCCCTCCAACATGCACGTCTTCTCCGAGAAGACGCAGGAGCGGTTGAGCGCCTAGCAGCAACAAGCAAGGGCCGGTCGGGGGAAACCCGGCCGGCCCTTCTGCATGACGCGACGAGTACCCGCCAACGACGTTGCGCCAACTAACGCACGTTGCGCCCGCTCCTGCAGGCGCAACGTGCACTAGGTGGCGCAACGATGAACGGGGGCTGCCGCTGCTGCAGCGGGCCGGGCGTGCAAAAATGAACGGTGCCTCGATTCCTCTCGTCCCGCCCCGACTCACGGCTGATTCCGCTGCCGTGGGAGGTTCCGCTGGCCGACTGGCCGATCGACTACCTGGTCGCACTCCCCCGCGGCATCTCGCGCCACGTCGTCCGCTTCATCAAGGTGGGCAACTCCGTCTACGCGGCCAAGGAGGTCCTAGAGGAGCTCGCAATCCACGAGTTCCGGATGCTCACCGACCTGCACCGCACCGACACCCCGGCCGTGGAGCCGCTCGCCGTGGTCACGGGCCGGCTGGACGGGAACGGGGAGCCACTCGACCCCGTCCTGGTCACGCGGCACCTCGAGTTCTCGCTCCCCTACCGGTCGCTCTTCGCTCAGGGTGTGCGTCCCGACACCGTCGGCCGGCTACTCGATGCCATGGTGGTGCTGCTCGCCCGCCTGCATCTGGTCGGCTTCCTCTGGGGTGACGTGTCGCTGTCGAACATCCTGATCCGCAGGGACGCCGGCGAGTTCGCCGCCTACCTCGTCGACGCGGAGACCGCTGAGATGCACGAGAACCTCACCCGGGGTCAGCGCGAGCACGACCTGAGCATCGCGACCACCAACCTGTACGGCGAGTTCAGCGACCTCGAGGCCGGGCGCATGCTGGACGACTCGCTCGAGCCGCTGAAGCTGGTGGAGTCGATCCTCACCCGGTACCGCGAACTGTGGGCAGAACTCACCGGGGTCGAGGAGTTCTCCGACCAGGAGGTCTTCCGGATTGAGAACAGGGTGCGGCGCCTCAACGCGCTGGGGTTCGACGTGGCCGAGCTGTCGATCGAGACCTCCACCGACGGTTCGGTGATCCGCATCCAGCCAAAGGTCGTGGACGCCGGCCACCACACCCGGCGCCTGCTGCGCCTGACCGGGCTGGACGTCGAGGAGCATCAGGCCCGGCGCCTGCTCAACGACCTGGACACGTTCCGGGCGCGCAGCAACCAGGGCCTGATGGACGAACCGGTTGTCGCCCATCAGTGGCTCACCGAGTGCTTCCAGCCGGTCGTCACAGCCGTCCCGCCGGAATTGCGGGGCAAGCGCGAGTCCGCGCAGATCTACCACGAGGTGCTCGATTACCGCTGGTACGCCTCCCAGCGGGAGAACCGCGAGGTGCCGCTCATCGACGCCACCTACGGCTACATCCACGACGTGCTCCGCGCCCTGCCCGACGAGGCGATGACCGATACCAAGGCCATCGGGGAGGACCGTCAGCTGTCGAACCCGTTCGACCCGTCCCAGGGCTTCATCGATGACGACGGACCGATGCCGGTCGATCCCTGGGAGAACGACGACCCCGTCGCCGCCCCCGGCTTCCTCGACATCGACGCCCTGCGCGCAGGCAAGAAGCCGCGCTGACCACTCCTCCTCCGCAAGCTGTGAGTTTGGCGCCGACATTGGCGGCTAACTCACAGCGTGCGGGGCCGGAGGGCGCAACCGCGCTGGCGGGTCACGTGTGGGAGGTCCGGATGAACGGCGTCAGCCGTACACCGAATAGACTGCGCCGGTGAGTTTCCGCCTGTATGACAGCGTCCGGCGCCAGATCGTCAACTTCGAACCGCTCCGCGCGGGCGAAGTGTCGATCTACTGCTGTGGACCTACCGTGCAGTCGGCACCCCATCTGGGCCACATCCGCAAGGAGGTCAACTTCGACGTCCTGCGCCGTTGGCTGGAGGTGTCGGGGTACGCCGTGACCCTGATCACGAACGTCACTGATGTCGACGACAAGATCCTGATCAAGTCGGCGGAGGCCTCACGTCCCTGGTGGGCGCACGCCTACCTGTATGAGGGTGAGTTCCACCGTGCCTTCCGCGAGCTCGGCGTCCGGCCGCCCACCTATGAGCCGCGCGCGACCGGGCACGTGCCCGAGATGATCGAGCTGATGCGAACGCTGATCGACAACGGTCACGCCTACGCAGCAGCGGACGGCTCCGGCGACGTCTACTTCGACGTGAAGTCGTGGCCGGCGTACGGCGAGCTCTCCGGCATGAAGGTCGACGAGATGGAGGCAGCCGAAGACGCGGACCCCCGTGGCAAGCGGGATCCGCGGGACTTCGCTCTCTGGAAGGGCCACAAGCCCGGCGACCCGGAATCGGCATCGTGGGACACCCCTTGGGGCCGCGGACGCCCGGGTTGGCACCTGGAGTGCTCGGCCATGGCGGGCAAGTACCTCGGGGATGCCTTCGACATCCACGGTGGCGGCCTCGACCTGCGCTTCCCGCACCACGAGAACGAGCTCGCCCAGTCCCGGGCAGCGGGTAGGCCCTTCGCGACGTACTGGATGCACAACGCGTGGGTGACCCTCGCCGGGGAGAAGATGAGCAAGTCCCTCGGCAACACCGCCGATGTGCTGTCAGCCGTGGCAAAGCACGGAGGTCGGGCCATCCGGCTCTACCTGGCCGGCCCCCACTACCGCTCATCGATCGAACTCTCCGACGCCTCGCTTGCCGAGGCGTCTGCCCAGCTCGCGCGGATCGACTCGTTCCTCGCTCGTGCGGGACGCCTGGCCACGCCCAGCTTCGACCCGTCTGCGGCCGGCGTCCCCACGGCGTTCGCTGACGCGATGAACGACGACCTGGGCACTCCGGGCGCCCTCGCGGTTCTCTTCGGCACCATCCGTGAGGGCAACTCCGCCATCGATGCGGAGAATGTCGAAGCTGCGATCGCGGCGCAAGCGGCGGTCCGTGCGATGCTCGGGGTGCTGGGTCTCGATCCCGCAGCGCCGGAATGGGCGCACGAACGTGTGACCGGTGGCGACCTGACGCCAGTGGTCGACGGACTCGTTGCCGCGCTTCTCGAGCAGCGCCAACAGGCACGGGTCCGCAAGGACTGGCCGGCAGCGGACGCGATCCGCGACCAGCTCGCCACCATCGGCCTCAAGGTCGAAGACACCCCAACCGGCCCCCGCTGGTCGTTGGAGAACTAGGAGCGTCATGCCAGGAAACAGCCAGCGCAAGGGCGCCGTCCGCAAGAAGGGCAAGACCACCGCAGCAGGATCGGGCGGTCGCGTGCGCCGCGCCCTCGAAGGCAAGGGACCGACGCCCCGCGCAGAGGACCGGCCCTATCACAAGGCGTACCGTTCGCGCGGACCGGAAGAGTCCGCCAAATCCACCGGCGAGCGTTCGAGTGGACGCAGGTCCTCGGGCTCACGCTCGGGAGCGCCCTCCACAGCTGGCAGTGACTGGGTGATCGGCCGCAACCCTGTGCTCGAGGTGCTTCTCGCCGGCCTGCCGGTACGCCGTGCCTATGTCGCCGACGGGTTGGAGCGCGACGACCGCCTGCGCGACATCCTCAAGTTCGCTGCGGAGAACAACATCCCCCTGCTGCAGGCGACCCGCACCGAGCTGGACCGGCTCACCGGCGGCGGCGTCCACCAGGGCGTTGCCCTCCAGCTGCCGCCGTTCGAGTACGCCGACAACGAAGACGTCCTCGCGAACGCCTTCGACTCCGACACCCCCGGCCTCGTCGTCGCCTGCGACTCGATCACCGACCCGAGGAACCTCGGGGCGATCGTCCGCAGCGCGGCAGCCTTCGGGGCCCACGGCGTGATCATCCCCGAGCGTCGTTCGGCTCAGATGACGGCTTCCGCCTGGAAGACCTCCGCCGGCGCTGCTGCCCGCATCCCGGTGGCGCAGGTCACCAACCTGAACCGGACCATCAAGGCCTACGCCGACGCCGGCTTCACCGTTGTCGGGCTTGCCGGCGAGGCGGAGACCGACATCGCCGGATTCCCCGGCATCGACGGCCCAGTCCTGATTGTCGTGGGATCCGAAGGCGATGGCCTTGCCCGACTGGTCCGGGAAAACTGCGACGTGCTGGTGCACATCCCGATCGGGTCTCGCGTGGAGTCCCTCAACGCCAGCGTCGCCGCATCGATCGCCCTCTACGAGATCACGCGCGCACGCGCCTGATCTCTTGCTGAGCTCGCGACACGTCGCGGACGGTTCGACGAGATCACGCGCGCACGCGCCTGAGCCCCTACGGTCCCTGGGCCTTGTTGCCAAGAAAGTTGCTCCGCGGACGCAACCAAATGGCCTGCTGCTGCGTTGTGAGTAGTGGAGGGCCAGAGGTCCCGACGACGACCGACTGCACCGACGTGTGCGACATCGTCCGAGGTTTCCGAAAGTCCCGCGATATCGGCGATCGCTGGTTAGGGTCGTGACCACGTGCAGCAATCGGGCGGCGTCCACCTTGAGGTGGAGGGGGGCACCACCCAGGGCGAGGTAGCCACGTCGGCTCCCCGCTTCCGAACCCGGGCCCGCATATGGGTCCCCACCCCGCAAGGACCACCTCGCCGGAGGAAGCACATGACCACACCGTCCTTGCGAGCGCATGCTGCGCCCGTCTTCCCACTGTCCTCGAGAGCACGCAGGCTCACGGCCGTCATCGCCGCCGGCGTCATCGGTGTCGGCCTGCTCGCAGCCGCATCGCCTGCGCAGGCCAACGGAACCCACTTCTTCTGCCCTGACAACACCCAGCCGTACGTACCCGTCGCCGAGGTTGAGGCCTTCGCGTCGGGCGAGACCGTCGACGGACTGTCCGTCACGCACGGCACCACACCGGACGCGTTCACCGGCGCCTATGTCGGCTACATCGACGACGGCATCGGCATCGGCAAGGACCTGCTGCTGTTCAAGCTCAGCAGCGACGTGATCGACGGCACCGGCGGCCTCAAGCCCGCCGGAATCTGGGCGGGAATGTCCGGGTCCCCGGTTTACAAGGACGGCCGCCTGATCGGCTCGGTCTCCTACAGCCTGAACTACGACAACCTGCCGATCGCCGGGGTGACCCCTGCGGAGTACATGAAGACGATTGGCACGACCGCTGTGGGCACCGCCGCGAAAGTGAAGGTCACGAAGTCGAACCTGAAAGCGTCCGCGAGTGGCGTCAAGGCCGCAGGGACCACGCTGGTGGGCACCAGCCTCTCCCAGGTGAAGACGGTGAACGTCGCTGGCGGCGCAGGAGCGACGTTGAACGCGTTCGCCAACCGGACGTTCGCGCGAGCGGCAAAGTCGGCGAAAGCAGGCATCATGCGCAGCGGCCAACTGCTTCCGGCTGCCGCCATCTCTGCTGACGTCACGGCCCCCTTGGTCGCCGGCGGCACCGTCGCGGCTCTCTACGCCGGCGGCGACCTGGTCGCGGGCTCGATCGGCACGATTACTGCCGTGTGCGGTAACACCGTCTGGGCCTTCGGGCACCCGATGGACTACATCGGCACCACCTCGCTGTACCTTGCCAATGCCTCGACAGCGCTGATCGTGCCCGATGGAACCGGCTGGGTCGGCTCGTACAAGCAGGTCTCCAAGTTCGGTGCGCCGGTCGGCATGATCACCCAGGACCGGCTGGTCGGCATCAGGGGAACCGTCGGCGCGACGAAGGGGTACGGCATCGACATCGCGGTGCGGAACCCGGCCGGCACCCAGGTGGGTGCCTACCACGGTGACCTCGCCTACCAGAGCCTGAGCGGAGCGGCGATCGCCTACCTGGTCGGCCAGGCTGCCCTCGATCAGCTGGACCAGTACGGCACCGGCACCGGTGAAGTCTCGTGGAGGATCAACTACCGACGTGCGGACGGTTCCACCGGAAGCCTGGCGAACTCCCAGGTCGTTTCCGACCCCAGCTACTTCCCGGATGCGATCGGCACCCCGCCGGCCAACGATGCTGCGGCCATCACGGACAACGAGTTCGAGGACGTCACCATCACCGGTGTGGCTGCGACGGTGAAACTGCTGTCCGCCGATGCCATCAGCTACAAGGCCACGGCCGTGCAGGTGCGAACCAAGTCCGGCTCGTGGATCTCGCTGGACGGCACACGCCTGAAGGCCGGAAACTCGTACTCCCTGCGTCCTCAGTACACGGTGAAGAAGAACGGCAAGACGGCAGGCAAGGTCAGCGGTGCCGCCATCGCGGTCAAGCTGAAGTCCGCGGCCCGCAAGAGGGGAACGTTCATGTTCAGCCCGGTCAACCAGCCCGCTGAGAGCTGCGTGACCCTGCCTGGCGGCGAGACCGTCTGCGAGTCGTTCGAAGGGACACCGACAGACGGCCTGGAGAGCTTCGACGACCTGATCGCGCTGCTCGACGATGAGCAGTCGGACAAGGCGGTCGAAGGAATCCTGAACTACCGGCTGAAGAAGGGCTCGACGACCCGTGTCTTCGACTGGACTGGACCGGGCGTCGTGAGCGGAAGCGCCGAGGCGATGTTCTCTATCAGGACCTGACACCTGACCCAAAGATGGGGACGGTTCCTTGTCCCGCCAGCTGGCGGAGAAAGGGAACCGTCCCCGTTTCGCGTCAGGACGTCAGCTGGTCAGCCCCGCGCAACGGCTTCGACGAGGGCAGCGTTGAAGGCCGGCAGGTCCCGCGGGCTGCGGCTGGTGAGCAGGTTGCCGTCGACAACGACCTCTGAGTCGACCCAGTCGGCGCCGGCGTTCTTCAGGTCGGTGGCGATCCGCGTTGTCGAGGTGAGCGTGCGTCCCTTGACGACGCCGGCTTCGATCAGGATCCACGGCCCGTGGCAGATCGAGGCCACCGGCTTGCCTGCGTCCATGAAGGCCTTGACGAAGGCGATCGCCTTGGGGTTGGTGCGGATCTTGTCGGAGTTCAGTGTCCCGCCCGGAAGCACGAGCGCGGCGTAGTCGGCCGGGTCGGCCTCATCGAGGGTGACGTCGACAGTGAAGTCGTCGCCCCGGTCCCAATCGCCGATCAGCGCCGTGATCGTGCCCAGTTCCTCACTCACCAGGACGGGCTGCGCGCCCGCGCTCTCAAGCGTTGCCCACGGCTCGGTGAGCTCCGGCTGTTCGACGCCCCGCTTCAGCAGGAACGCGACCTTCTTGCCACCCAAATCAGTCATCAGTAACCCTCTCGTTCGTCACCAATGACCCTACCCAAAACACCGAGGGCCAGCCTTGTCGTCGAGGGCCAGCCCCTAGGGACTGGCTTTCGGTCGTAAGGCTGGCCCTCGACGTTGCAGGGTGGGACTAGACGCCGAGCCTGGTCCTTCGCACCATTTCGCCGTCGGTGTAGTTGGCACCGGGGACGTGGCCGGGCAGCGGCAGGATGCGCTCGTGGATGGCGTCGACGATCCAGCTCGCCTGCGGGAAGAACAGGTCCTCGAGCTCGGGGGCGGGCGTGATGTGGTTGCGAGCACCGACCACGACCACCGGCGCGTCCAGCGCGTCGAAGGCCAGGTTCTGCAGCTCGTTGGCCACAGTCTGCAGGAACGAGCCACGCGTCACGGCGTCGGAGGCGAGCACGAGGCGCCCGGTCTTCTTCACCGAGGCGATGACCGTCTCGTAGTTCAGCGGGGCCACGTAGCGCAGGTCGATGACCTCTGCGGAGATCCCGTAGGTGTCCTGCAGGGTGTTGGCAGCCTCCAGCGCCCGGTAGAGCGTGGCGCCCAACGTCGCGATGGTCACGTCCGTGCCTTCGCGGCGAACGACCGGCTCGCCTTCCGGGGTCTCGTAGTAGCCCTCCGGCACGCCATCGGCCTCAAACTGCTCGCCGATGTCGTAGAGCAGCTGGGATTCGAGGAACACCACCGGGTCGGTGCCGGCCAGCGCACGGTTGAGCATGCCCTTGGCGTCAGCCGGGGATGCCGGGAAGTACACCTTCAGGCCCGGGATGTGCGCAACGAGGGCCGTCCAGTCCTGCGAGTGCTGGGCGCCGTACTTGTTTCCGACGGAGACCCGCAGCACCAGCGGCATCGTCAGCAGGCCTGCCGACATCGACTGCCACTTGGCCATCTGGTTGAAGACCTCGTCGCCGGCGCGACCGAGGAAGTCGCAATACATCAGCTCGACGACCGCGCGTCCGCCGGAGAGGGCGTAGCCGACGCCGGCGCCGACGATCGCGGCCTCCGAGATCGGGGAGTTGAACAGCCGCCGGTAGGGCAGCAGTTCGGTGAGGCCACGGTAGGCGGCGAAGGCGCCACCCCAGTCGCGGTTCTCCTCGCCCCAGGCGCACATGGTCGGGTCGATCGAGTACCGGTGTGCCATGGCCTCGAACAGGCCGTCGCGGAACTGGTACATCTTCACCTTGGAGACCGGCTTGCCGTCCGCGTCGGTGCTCTTGCGGACCTTCTTGGCGATCGCCTTCACGCGGGCGTTCTCTGCCAGTGGCTCGAGCAGCTCGGGCTCCTCGCCGTTGCCGAAGGCCTCGACATGGCCGTTGGAGAGCATCTTCGACTCGATGTACGTCGCGTCGACGCGCTCCAGCTCCGAATCGTTGGACGCGAGCGCGAGCACGCGGGTGAGGCGCTCGATGATCCGCGCGTGCAGGTCCTCGACCTCGCTCGTGCCGACGACCTTGTTGGTAACCAGCAGGTCGGTGAAGCTGCTGATCGAGTCGGCGGCCTCCCAGGACTCGACCTCTTCGCGGGTGCGGTAGCTGGACGCGTCCGACGGGGAGTGGCCGGAGAAGCGGTAGGTGATGGTGTCGAGCAGCACCGGGCCCTTGCCCGCGAGCAGGAGCTCCTTCTTGCGCATGATCGCGTCGGCGACGGCCAGCGGGTCGTAGCCGTCCACGCGCTCGGCGTGCATGGCCTCGGGGTTCACGCCGGCGCCAACCCGGGCGAGCATGTCGTAGCCCATGGTCTCGCCGTCGGTCTGGCCGCCCATGCCGTAGAAGTTGTTGAAGAAGTTGAACAGGATCGGGGGGTTGCCGCCGTCCTCAGGACGCCACAGCTGACGGAACTGGTCCATCGCGGAGAACATCATGGCTTCCCACACCGGGCCACAGCCCATGGAGGCGTCGCCGATGTTGGCGATCACGATGCCGGGCTGGTGGTTGACGCGCTTGTACAGCGCGGAGCCGTTGGCGATCGGCGCCGAGCCGCCGACGATGGCGTTGTTGGGCATGGAGCCGAACGGGGTGAAGAAGGCGTGCATCGAGCCGCCCATGCCGCGGTTGAAGCCGACCTTGCGGGCGAAGATCTCTGCGAGGGTGCCGAACAGGATGAAGTTCTCGGAGAGGTCCTCTGCGGTGTCATAGCCGATCTTCTCGGCGTAGCGCAGGGTGTCGCCGCCGAGGAAGCCGCTCATGATGCCGGACAGCTTGGTCGCGTCCATCTTGCGGGCCGCGGAGAAGCTCTTGGCGAGGATCTCGCCATGGCTGCGGTGGGAGCCGAAGATGTAGTCGTCGGCGTCCAGCTCTGC